>JAGUXD010000118.1 GCA_020062035.1 Candidatus Brocadiia bacterium
GGACTCTTTTTCTTGACTCATTCAGTAAATAATATATTATTGCACATTTATCATATTAAGCAAAATAAAATAAGGAGAATATTATGTCAGAACTGAATTTAGACGCCGCTACAAAGATAAAAGATGCCTGCGAGAAAATCAAGAGCGAGATAAGAAAGGCAATCGTGGGTCAGGAAAGGGTTATTGAAGAGATGCTCATCTGTATCTTTTCCAAAGGGCATTGTCTTCTAGAAGGCGTGCCGGGATTGGGTAAGACATTGATGGTCAGGGCATTAGCACAAACCCTTTCGCTTTCTTTTAGTAGGATCCAGTTCACACCTGACCTGATGCCTTCTGATATTACTGGAACAGATATAATGCAGGATGAGCGTGCTTCAGGGACAAGGCGTCTGCAATTTATCCGAGGGCCGGTCTTTGCGAATGTGATATTAGCAGACGAGATAAACCGAACACCACCTAAAACACAATCCGCTCTTTTAGAAGCAATGCAGGAATTACAGGTAACCGCGGGCGGTAATAAATATCCATTAGAACATCTATTCTTTGTGCTTGCGACACAAAACCCCATTGAACAAGAGGGGACCTATCCTTTGCCTGAGGCGCAATTGGATAGATTTATGTTTAATATCAAGATAGATTATCCAACCGTTGATGAAGAACACAGAATAATGTGTCTCGCTACTTCTCCATTTGAGGTCAGGTTAGATAGTCTCTTAAGCAAAGATGAGATATTAAGACATCAGGAAATAGTTAAAGAGGTAGCGGTTGCGGATTATATTACCAGGTATGTCCTGAAATTAGTTCGTCAGACCAGAGTCCATAAGGCATCAGAAGAAGAGATACCCGAGTTCATAAAACAATGGGTAAATTGGGGGGCTGGACCTCGGGCAAGTCAATATATCATCACAACTGCCAAAGCAAGGGCGATTCTTCAGGGCCGTTTCTATGTTACCTCTGAAGATGTCAAGTATGTCGCTTATCCGGTCCTCAGACATCGTATTATCAAAAACTTCTCTGCAGAAGCCGAAGGTATTACCACTGATAAAATCATTGATAAACTTATTGAGACAACAGCGCTTTCTGAAAACGAGTTATTAGAAGACCAGAGATTGCCAAAGATATTTGCTTCTGTAAGTAGAAAGTAGTCTTGCTTGGGCTGGACTCTCTACTGGAAATTATGCAGGATTACCTGAAATATTTAGACCCGCAGGTCTTGAATAAAATCACTCGTCTTGACTTAAAGGCGCGGTTGATTGTAGAGGGCTACATCGCGGGAATGCACCAGAGCCCTTACCGCGGGGTAAGCGTTGAATTTGCCGCACATCGTGAGTATGTTCCCGGTGATGATTTAAGACATCTGGATTGGAAGGTCTTTGGCCGCTCTGACCGCCTTTATGTCAAACAATATCATCAGGAAACCAATCTGATTTGTTATATCCTATTTGATACATCAGAGTCAATGGCATATGGTTCAACTGATGTAAGTAAATTAGAATATGCGAAATATATTGCGGCTTCTTTAAGTTACCTGATGGTTCAGCAACAGGATGCAGTGGGGCTGGTTTTGTTTGACGAAGCCATCAGGGAAATCATCCCGCCTTATAGCAGTCAGGGTCATCTTCAGACCATTCTCCAGCAATTAGCCAAAGTGAACGCAGGCAAGAGGACGGATTTCAAAACCGTTTCTGATTACATCACTCAAAAATTAGAAAGAAAAGGATTGGTAATCATTATCTCTGACTTACTGGATGAATCACATAATATTCTGGAGGGGTTAAATAAACTCAAGGCCCGGTCACAGGATATTATTGTCTTCCATATATTAGACGATTACGAAATAAATTTCCCATTTGAGAAATTAAGCAGGTTTAAGGGATTGGAGGACTTACCTGAGATGACCGTTGACCCGATTTCTCTCAAGCAGGGCTACTTAAATACGGTTCAGGGATTTATTAGCGCAATCAGAAACAGCTGTCAGACCAAACAGATTGACTACAGTTTAATTGCGACAAATCAGAAATTGGATGTGGTTTTGAGTGCGTATTTATCCAGACGTTCAGCCCGGTATGTAAGATAAGTTTCTTCACGGAAAAGTATGGGTTATCTCGGTGTTCTTAACGATGCCTGTAAATTTTTCTCTAAAACGCTGACCACGGTTTTTACTACCGCATCCACACCCTCGTTTGATAGGGTCTTTTCTGGATGCCGGAATGTTAAAGAAAATGCAATGCTTTTATGCCCTTCTTTTACCTGTTTACCACGATAGAGGTCAAAGAACTCTATTTTTTCTAACGGCGTTTCTTGGGCTGACAATCTCATGGCTTCTCGTGTTGTCTTTTCTATCTCCTGCCAAGGGGTATTCTCAGAAACCACAATGGCTAAATCTCGTCTGATGGTAGGTAGACGGGGAAACACCTGATATTTCTTTGCCAGGTCTGCTTCTTGAACAATTGACTCAAAATCTAATTCGCAGATGCCGGCCTGCCCAAGCGCTCCTAAATAACCGATATTCTTCTTCTGCAAAAAAACAGCGACCGTATTTTTATCATTATTGGTTTCTAAGGAATACGAGATTTTATCCGATATCCCTAAAAGCATAAAGAGTTCAGAAATCGCACCTTTTACAGAATAAAAACCATCGGTATCAAGTAGACCGAGGTGAAATTTCTCTGTAATCGTCTTATCATTCTGGTGTTTGGCGGAAAGATATATTTTACTAATCTCAAATAATTTAATCACTTTTTGTGTCTCTCCACGCAAATAATTCTCGTTAAGATAAAAAACATCTAATAAGCCCTTATTTAGATTGGTTCTTAAGTAACGGTCTATTTTACCTTTTGTGTCAAGAAGACCAATGCATGAGTTCGTAGCAGAGTTCGGCGTAGAGAAGACTTCCTTATCTGCGAACTCCGCTCCGAACCGCGGGATATCCCAGAAACTATTAGTCAGAACTTCATTATAACCCGCTTCTACAAAAAGACTACGGGTGGTTTTCATCACCTCAAGCAATTTATCTTCCTCAGATGTTTTTAATTCAATACCTGGGGCAGTTGCCGGTATCCTATCATACCCCCGGACCCGGGCTAATTCTTCAATCACATCTATCTCTAAATTAATATCCTGTCTGAAAGAAGGGATGATTAATTCAAGCATCTTATTGTTGGACTTTTTAGTTATGAATCCCAATCTCTTAAGAATTCGCTTAATCTCCGGCAGGGAAATACTTGCGCCGAGTATTCGTTTAATATGTTCTAATCTTAAAACTACTCTTCGTTCTTTATGGTTAAAAAAATCAAGGGATTGATAATCAGTAAGTTCACCGCTGGCAAGTTCAAGAATGAGTTCAGAAGCTCTTTGTGAGCCAACTTCTACACCATGAGGGTCAACACCTCGCTCAAAGCGATAAGATGAATCCGATGATAATGCTAAGTATCTTGAGGAGCCGCGGATATTTGCCCCTTGAAAATAGGCGCTTTCTAAAAGGATATTTTTGGTATCTTCTGTTACTTCAGTATCTTTACTGCCCATTATTCCGGCAATCGCTACCGCTTTGGTAGCGTCTGCAATAACCAGAGTTTCTGGAGATAATTCGTATGTCTTGCCATCTATGGCAACTATTTTTTCGCCCATTTTTGCGATTCTGACAATAATCTGTTTGCCGTTTAACTTATCTAAATCAAAGGCGTGCAAGGGTTGTCCTGTTTCCATCATAACAAAGTTAGTAATATCAACGATATTATTGATACTCCGAAAGCCGATGGTTTCTAAGGGTAGACGCAACCAATCTGGTGAAGAAGCAACCTTGATATTCCTGATAATTCGTCCAATATAAATCGGACAAAGTTTAGGGTTGTTAATTTGTATAAAGGGGATTTTAGGACTGCGAAGACCAGACCTTGCTGATTTAGGTCTGGAATGATGGAAAGGTCTTTTAGTAAGTAATGCAACCTCTCTTGCGATGCCGATAAAACTAAGACAATCCGGTCTATTTGCGGTAATCTCTGATTCAAATAAACTATCGCCATTATTCAGCAGTTCAAGTCGTTCCACCTTGATACCGTGATTAGTCAAAAGTTCAGATAGTTTTTCCGGCTCAAGAGGGACATCGCAATATTGTTTAAGAATAGAATAAGAGATTTTCATATTACATAAACCACAGATGTACGTTTTCAATAAAGTATTTGTGATTCATACTGTCAAGTAAATTCTTTTTCTTTGTGGTTATTTATGGGAAGTAAAGAGAGCCGTTTGGGATGCTCGTGCCTTTTCAGATTGTCTGGCAATGTTCAGAAGGATACCGAGGGCAAACATAAAGACCAATAGCCCTGAGCCGCCGTAACTGATAAATGGCAAAGATATGCCTTTGGTGGGAACAAGGGCACAGACAACAGATATGTTAAATAATGCCTGAAGAACAATTACTAATGTAATACCAATTGCTAATAATGAGCCAAAACCATCCAGAGCACTTGCCGCGACTTTCCTTCCATACCATAATAATGCGAAAAAGAGTCCCAGAACCAAAAGTGTTCCAATCAGCCCTAATTCCTCACCAATGATAGAAAATATAAAATCCGTATGTTGCTGGGGTAAATAGAATAGTTTCTGGTAAGATAAGCCGAGACCGTGACCGGTAATTCCACCAGCGCCCAATCCGATAATCGCCTGATTTATCTGGTAACCTTTTCCTCCCGTATCTGCAGTCGGATTAAAAAATACCGATAGCCGATTCTGGATATGCGGATAAGATGATGCGAGGATATATAAAACAATCGGGCAGATTACAAGACCAACAGGCACGAGATGAGTAATTCGTAGACCAGCAATTATCAATAATATCCCGGTAATTAAAACAATAAATAGAGAGGTGCCGATATCCGGTTCTAAGAGAACAAGAAATACTGTGATGCCGATTACCAGACCAAGCGGAATAAAACCCTTGGTAAAAGAACGGACCTGTTCAGGATATCTACTGGCAAAGGCGGCAATAAAGATGACCAGACAAATCTTTGCTAATTCAGAGGGCTGGAATCCTACAGGACCGATTCTGAGCCACCGTTTTGCTCCACCTGCTATGTGCCCAATCCACGGGATAAGAACCAGAATAAGAAGAAGCCATGTAATAATCAATAACAGAGGGCTCAGCCGTGACCATGTCTGGTATGGGATTTTGCTGGTAACAAGCATTACAATGAATGAAATCACCATCAACAGAAGTTGCTTCTTGAAGAAATAATAGCCATCCTGAAGTTTAGATGCCTCTGCTCTGAGGAAACTACTGCTGTAGACCATAATGATACCAAAGCAGAGAAGGCAGAGTGTAATTACAAGAATCTTGTGAGAGTTTTTTAATCCCATTTTATAACTCTATTTTCAGGGTTGCTAATGTTAATATCGCAAGTATTGCGGCGACAAGCCAGAATCGCAAAGTAACTTTTGGTTCTGCAAGACCATTAAATTCAAAGTGATGATGTAAGGGTGCAATCTTAAAGATACGTTTCTTCCAGAAGCGATAAGAAATAATCTGTAAGATAACAGAGAGACTATTTATTACGAAGATTGCTCCTACCAGGAATAGCGTGAGTTCCTGTTTAGCCACGACTGCGACAAATCCCAGAGCGCCGCCTAAAGAAACCGCACCGATATTCCCCATAAATATCTCTGCCGGATAACCATTATACCAGAGAAAACCTAAACAAACGCCGGCTAAAGCACCCATAAAGATTGTTAATTCACCAGCACCGGGAATATGGGGAATACCTAAATAAGCGGTATAGTCCACACGACCCACTATATAAATAATCACTAAATATGCTAATCCTGCCATAAGAACACAACCAGTTGCTAAACCATCTAATCCATCGGTCAGGTTCACTGCATTTGATGAGGCGATAATGACTAATGCAACAAAGAATGGATAGAACCTACCTAATTCTACTGTTGTTTTGAGTAATGGGACATAAAGAGTAATTGCGCCGGGTAGATATTTTTGGAAATAATACCATAGTCCAAATCCGACTGCTAAACCTAAAAAACTCTGACAGAACAGTTTGGATAATTTACTCATCCCTAATTCACGCCCGGAATGGAGTTTTATTCTATCGTCAATGTAACCCAGAATCATCAGTCCTAATACAAGCAATATTGAATAAAGAACAAAGATATTATTTAATCTGGCAAATAGAGTTGTGGTAATCAGGAGAGAGGTAATCATTACCAATCCGCCCATTGTTGGTGTGATAGATTTATCTTTGTGTAATTGAGCAAGTTTTTCAGAGTCCTTTTTTTCAGAGCGTTCAACAATATTCTTTTTCCTGGCGAGTTTAATAAATAGGGGGGTGAAGATAATGACCAATATAAAAGCCATCATCGCCCCAAAAGATGTTCTGAAGGTGATATAGCGAAACTGCTCTATAAAAGGTGAGATTAGTTCGTATAACATTCTATTACCTTTTCTAATCTGTTAACCCTTGAGCCCTTTAAGACAACTGTATCATCCTTATTGATAATCCGCTTAATTACACCAATAGCATCTTCAGTATTCTGGAAGTAAAAAGGTAGTATTGTATGTTTAATCCCGCTGAAGCGGGATAGTTTTTCTATAGTCCATTTAGTTGCTTTACCTATAGCGAACAGAATATCAATATTGCTTTTGGCTATTTGCTCAGCGACCTTTTGATGACATTTCTTGGAGAATCTACCCAATTCACGCATTTCTCCGAATACGAATACTTTGCGAGAAGGAGTCCTCATCCTGCAGAAATCATCTATGAGCAGAGAAACCGATGCCGGATTAGCATTGTAGGCATCATTGATAAATTTCACGCCGTCAATAACCTCCTTACGCATCCTCATCTCCGGAGGCCTAAAATCCTTTAGCGCTTTAGAGATGTTCTCGGGTTTGATGCCAAGTGTATAACTAATGGCAAAAGCCGCTAATGCATTCTTTACATTCCACGAACCCAGAGCCGCTAAACGGCAATTATAAGGCCTTCTATTTTGTATTAATACCGAAAAGTAAATAGCATCGGACTTTATTTTTATCTCCCCGGCTCTTATATCCGCATTTTTATTCATCCCGAATGTTACTCTCTTATATTCGGCATATTTTGTTAATCTCTTTAATTGTTTATTATCGTTATCAAATATTGCGATATTATTTTCTGATAAAACGTTAAATAATGAAGATTCTTCCTTGAAGACACCCTGCAGATTTTTCAATTCTTCTAAATGTGTTTCTGAAATATTGCTGATAAGGGCAATATCCGGCTTCAGGATATTTGCTAAATATCTAATCTCGCCTGGTTTACTTGTGCCGACCTCTGCAACAAGATATTCTGTTTCTCTATCAGCAGAAAGAATGGTCAAAGGTAGTCCGATGAAATTATTAAAACTCTTCGGCGACTTAGTTACCTTGTATTCTTTTGAGAGAATATGAGCAACCATATCTTTAATCGTGGTTTTACCGTTGCTACCACCTATGGCAATCACTTTACAGGATAGTTTAGAGCGATAGTATCTTGCAATATCACCCAATGCCTTCAGGGTATCTACGACCTTTATAATACTAATAGAATTGGATTTTCTTCTGGTAAACGGTGTGGTTCTTGATATCACGACACAAGAGGCACCTTTTTTGCTCACATCCGCGACAAAATTATGGCCATCAAAGTTCTCGCCTTTGAGAGCAACAAACAAATCGCCCTTTTTAATAGTCCGACTATCTGTAGAAAAACCGGTGATAAGACGCAAATTCCCTGCCCCGAAAAACTTACCATTGATAGCATTCCTTACTTCTTCTAATTGTAGTGGTATCATCATTCTACCTCTCTACCTGTCTGGCACAGGCAGACTCGCTACTGGCTACTATTCTATTTATAACCTCTTCGCCCTCGGTGATTTCCAGTTTTATCTTTAGACAATAAAAAGGTAACTCATCCGGTAATTTTATATTCTTTAATCGCAAGGCATCTTTTTCTGTTGTGATAAAAGCAGATACATCTTCTTTTTTCCCTCGCTCAAAGATTATATCTATGTCCTGTTGCGAATAATAATGATGGTCAGGGAAAATCGTAAGTCCTTTAATGTTGCATAATGAAGAAACTGTTCTATGAAACTGATAAGGATTACCGAGCCCGCAGAACTCCCAGACCGCTTTATTTTTTATCTCTGATAAGTCGGTTATCTTATCCGGCTGGCTGATTAGCACTAAACATTGCGGCTTATGAATTGCCTTAATTGTTTTCTTATTGTATCTACTGAGTTTAAATTCCAATCTGGAAAGTTGCTCTGCGATAACTAAATCTGAATGAGTTATTACAATGATATCAGCCCGCGCAAGCGAAGAAACTGGCTCTCTTAAAATACCAAACGGCAGAAGCCATCCAGTACCAAATGGGTTAGTCGCATCAATCAGAACAATATCTAAATCCCTTTTCAGTATAAGATGTTGGAATCCGTCATCAAGGATAATGGTTTTTACTTCCTCGTTATTTATGAGCATTATGCCGGCACTAAAACGGTCAGGTGAGGCGATTCTTATTATATTATCCTGTAACGGAAATGCTTCATCATCTATTGATTCACTATATTTTCTGCCATAGCCACGGCTGAGTATGCCAATTTTACCATACCCGCAATTAAGCAACTTCTCTGCTAAATACAGCACAAATGGTGTTTTGCCTGTGCCACCTGCAGTGATATTACCAATACTTATAACATAACAGGGCAGTTTCTGGGTCCTGATAATACCTAACCGATAAAATAAAGAATGCAACTTTGTGATAATAAAATAAAACAGCGAGAGGATTCTTAAGAAGAACCTAAAGATTACCCAGAAAAAACCTTTTTGCCTTTGCTGAACCGCCAGAAACCATAAACCCTTAAATAAAGTCATATAATATAATCGGATTTATTTTACCTTTGATAAAGAGTAAAATAAATTATTTGATAGATAGAGCCAAATTTATTATATTAAAAACCTGTATGCCATCTAAAAAAACCTCTGTATCAGGTGTAAAAGAAAAAATAGGTTCTCTTCGCAACCAGATAAATTACCATAACTATCGCTACTATATTCTTGACTCTCCAGAAATCTCAGATAGCGAATATGACCGCTTGATGAGGGAATTACTCCAATTAGAGAAAGAACACCCTGAGTTAATCACAGCGGATTCGCCAACTCAACGCGTCGGGGCGCCAATCCAGACTACATTCAAAACCATTGAACACTCATTGATGATGCTCAGTTTAGAAAACGCTATGCATTATGATGAGTTTAAGGAATGGTATGAAGGATTTGAGGAGTCGCCGGAGGTAATCTGCGAGCCAAAGATTGATGGCACTGCTGTAGAATTAGTTTATAAAAACGGCGTCTTTGTCTCTGGCTCTACTCGTGGCGATGGTAAAACAGGCGAAGATATTACTCTTAATCTCAAGACCATTAAAAGCATTCCCCTGAGATTAATAGATAAATTTGTCTCTATCCCTGAATATCTTGAAGTCCGTGGGGAGGTCTTTTTACCCAAGGAGGCATTTAACCAGCTCAATCGCCAGCGAATAAAACAAGGCGAAGAACCATTTGCCAATCCGCGTAATGCCGCAGCCGGTAGTCTCAGGCAACTTGATAGCAAGATTACTGCCTCAAGACCGCTTGATATCCTCATTCACGGATTCGGCTTAATCAGAGGCACTAAATTCAAGACGCATTCTGAAGCAATAGAGCATTTCAGACAATTAGGATTGAAAACCACCACCCCTTATGCTGTATCATCATTACAACAAACTCAGGAATATTTTAACCAGATGCATAACACACGCAATAACCTACCTTATGAAATAGACGGTATCGTGGTCAAGGTCAATGATTTAAGAACCCAGGAACGATTGGGTCTTCGTGCTAGGAGTCCCCGTTGGGCGATTGCCTATAAATTCCCGGCTCAGGAAGCCACGACCCAACTTATTGATATTGCTCTTCAGGTCGGTCGCACAGGAACCATCACGCCAGTTGCGATCCTTAAACCGGTCTCTGTTAGTGGCGTTGAAATCTCAAGAGCCACCCTGCATAACGCCGACGAGATACAGCGTCTGGACTTGAAAATAGGCGACTCGGTCGCCCTCAAAAGAGCAGGCGATGTCATTCCTAAAATCATTAAACCAATCATCTCTAAAAGAACCGGCTCTGAAAAACCGTTTTCTATGCCGCAGACCTGCCCGGCCTGCAAGAGTTATCTCGTAAAAGAAGAGACAGAATTGGCTTACAGATGTCCGAATAACTCCTGTCCGGCTCAGGTCAAGGGCTGGATTGAACACTTCGCCAAACGCGAAGCAATGAACATAGAAGGATTAGGCGATAAACTCATTGCCCGATTAGTTGATAAAAAGATTATTCAAGACCCGGCTGACCTTTATACGCTTCAGAAAGATGTTCTCTTGAAATTAGAACGGATGGGCGATAAACTTGCCCACAATATTCTTGATGCCATAGCCCGCTCCAAAGAAACAACTCTA
>JAGUXD010000132.1 GCA_020062035.1 Candidatus Brocadiia bacterium
GTCATAAGAATACATTTTTTGCTATGAACGGGGTTTTTTATCAAATATCTTGACTATTTTGGGTTGTCATAGTCAGATATTTGTAACTTTTTAGACAGTCTGATTAACAGAAACAGAAAAACCTCTATTAGTTAGAGAAAAAAAGCATGTTTTTGTATGAAGAAAATTATAGAGACAACTGATGCCCCTGCGGCAATCGGACCTTATTCACAAGGAATATTAGTTCAGGGTTGGGTCTTTATCTCTGGTCAGATTCCGATTGAACCTGCTACCAACAAAGTAATTAGCGATGATATTGGTTCCCAGACCGAGCAGGTTCTGAGTAATATTAAGGCAATTATAGAAAAGGCCGGTGGGACCCTGCAGAATATCGTCAAGACGACTATTTATCTTAAATATATGGATGATTTCGCAAGGGTAAATGAGGTTTATAAGCGGTATTTTTCAGATTCGCCGCCGGCACGAGCAACAGTCCAGGTCAGCCGACTTCCTAAAGATGTAAAGATTGAAATAGATGCGATTGGTTTTATTCGTAATTCTTCAGACTGAGTTTAGCAACTGAACGGACAGTCGGGCTTTTATCGTTTAGTACCAGAGTAAGGGCTTTTTGGGCTTCATCAGTTTTGATTTGCCCTAATGCCCAGGCTGCTTTTGCCCTGACCTCGTCTGAAACACCTCCAACTAATCCTAAAAACCGTCTGGTAGAAAGTAGTTTTATAAAAATAGGCACGGCTCGCTGCTCCTGTAATTTTACCAGGACATCAGATGCATTCTTCTGGATTTCCGTATCAGTACTTTCTTGAATGGTCTTTATTACTGCATCTACACTCTCAGGATACTTTAATACCTCAAGAATACTTAAAACCTCAAGAATTATTTTAGAATCTTTGGTGTTAAGTAAAGGCAATAATATTGATAATGTCTTGTTCTTTTCTAATCTGCTAACCGAGTATAATGCTTCTTTATAAAATGGATTCTTTATAAAAGAGGCGATTATTCCCGCTATTTCTTCTCTCGGTATTAAGTAAGAAACAGAGAGCAGTCGTTTAATAATAGACACATCGGTATTATTTTTTAATTCATCAATAAAAAACTGATGTGCCTCTGGCGGTAATTGGCTTATAAGTAGTGCTGTATTTTCTCGTAAAGACAAATCATCAGTATTTTTGATAAGTTCAATTAAATCCGGAGCGACTAATTGGTTAAATAGGATAATAATTTCTTTAATAGTATTTCTGATATTTGCGTCAGTGTCAAATATTCCTTTAAGGAACTCTGCAAATGCGGCATTTTCCCGCAGGACATTGTATAATTTATGTGGAGCGTCCTTACTTAATTCCTTGTCAGGTGATTGGCTCAATAAAGTGATAACGATTCTTTTCAATGAATTATACTGCTTGTTTTCCAGGTAATAAACTACGTGTTTAGTAGCCGAAGTGAACAAGCCGTTATAGACCACAGGCGTTTTTTCAGCCCGAAGTTCTTCTACAAGGATATTAAATGTTTTTTCCATCAAGAAGGACTGTTGTTGGGGATTAAGTTGTTTTAGGAGTTTTTGATAAGCGGTGTTTGACTGGGCGCGGATTTCTGCACGTCTGCTTCTAAAATTCTGCAAGAACTTCTGATAAAACTCCTCAAATTTATCAAAGTCGTTGCTTTTAATAAGCCGCTCGGCTATCCTGAGTGAGGTATCTTCAAGAAGCCGGTCAGATAATCCCTTCATTATATCAGCAAAAGTAATAATGAGAGTTTCAGTTGTAGTAATTGGCGGTTTTTTAAGTGCGGATGGGGGAAGTTCAGATAGTGCTTCAGCCGCTAGTTTAGCAACTCCTTTTCCACGGGCGTCTGCTGTAACATAAGATATCAGCCCAATTTTGATATTTACAATTCCTTTTTGTGTTAATATGTCCTCCCATTCTTTGGATTTTTTGCTTTTGGCTTCCTCAACAGGAATTGTGCTGAAGACTTCTATAAACGATTCTAATTCTTCTTTTGAAACACCTTTTATAAAAGATATGCTTTTAAGGACATAACTCCTGATAAGATTAACTAAAGTAATAACTGATGAGCCTAATAATCTTGAATGGCCAGGTGTTCCGTTAACTAATAATATTCCTTCGGAACTGGCTAAATTAAGAGCCTGGATATGAGTAAAAACTTTTTCCATTGACTTTGTAACATATTTGAGTGCCTCGGTAACTAATTGACTGCCCGGTGGGTAGAGTTTGATGTTTTCTACTGCGGCACAAAAATACCTTAAGAAGTCTCTTATTGCAGAAGCGATTTCAGAGGTAAATTCTATTTTTTCAGGGGTAGTTGGAACCGTTGCGGATATGGTTTTCTCTTTGGTTGCAATGAAGGCTCGTTGCGTCACACCGATATTAATAATACCTATATCATCCAGGAACTGGTTCCAATAGCCCTTTGTGGCGAATGGCTTATCAGGGGACTTATCAAGGTTTCTAAGAAACCTTTCTACTTCCTGTTCAGTAACTCCTTTACGAAAAGTAACGCTCTTAATATAATGCTCTTTTAATAGCCCTAAAAACTCATCCACAGCACCGCCATAGGTTTTGGAATCCAGAGGTGTAGTGTTTATATTGAGCGCATTTTTAGACTCGCTGAATGTGAAGGTTTCCGTTTCTTCAAATAGAGTATTCATTAATCTTAATAAGGTAGTGGAAGACATCATGATTAATTGGTTTCCATCAGGATAGAGCCGCATATTTTTATTGGTGGAAACAAGATTTCGCAGCAGGTCTTTGACCAATTCCATTCGTTTAGCCGATAATGGTTGAA
>JAGUXD010000204.1 GCA_020062035.1 Candidatus Brocadiia bacterium
AAAATCGCATACTTTTGGAGGGTGCGATTTGTCCCATTTGATGAGAAACACTACAACCGGACTCCTTTTCTGACTTTCTAACTGCTTATTATGGATAAAATTATTTATCGGTCAAGAAAATCCCGATAAATCGGGACGAATACGGAGAATCCCACGAATAATTCGTGCTATTCGTGTGATTCGTGTTTATATTTTCATAGTTTAATATGAGGAATACGGGATAAAATCTGTGTGTCCCCAATATCCACCTTTGTGTCTTTGTGGTGAGCATCAAATAGGTTGCGATGCCGAGTTATAGTGTCTTGGGCACTAATAAAATATGTGGCTTTTTAGTCACAGGGTTTTCATTTACTACGACCACGGTCCTGTAAACCGCTTCTATATTCTGGTAGGTCAAGACCTCAGAAGGCATTCCATTTTTGTAAACACTGCCTTCTTTTAAGAGGAGCAATCTCTCCGAGTAGTCGGAGGCAAGGTTCAAATCGTGTAGAATAATAATAATCGTCAAGCCACTTTGCTGATTCAGTTGTTTTAATAGATGCAGGATTTCTACCTGATGTCCGATATCCAGATGAGATGTGGGTTCATCCAATAAAAGTAGTTTTGGTTCCTGGGCTAATGCCTGAGCTAAAAAGACCCTCTGTAATTCTCCGCCTGAAAGTTCGGTTACTATTCTATCGCCGAGGTGTGAACATTCTGTAGTATACATTGAATGTTCAATTATTTCTTTATCGCGTGTTGAAAGCGGCTCAAGACGACCCAGATACGGTGAACGTCCTAAAGCAACAAAATTATAAACAGTAAATGAAAATGTCATAAAGAGAAATTGCGGCACGACTGCTATCTCACGGCTTAATGCCCGAACCTGCCAGTTTTTGATTTCCTTGTTCTTATACATAGCCAGACCACGATATTCTGGAATGACCTTGGTGAGCGTCCGAAATAAGGTTGTCTTGCCTGAGCCGTTCGGACCGATGATACCTACAAAGTCACCTTGCTTGACCTCAAAAGAGATATTTTTGATAACCTCTTTGTCTCTATAACCGCTTGATAGATTAGATATTTTTAGCATTGATAATAATTCCAATAAAAAATAGACCGCCGATGATGCCTGTAATCACACCAACCGGCAATTCTGCAGGGGCAATAATAGTTCTGGCAAATGTGTCGCATACTATTAAAAAGACCGCACCAGCCAGAGTGGAGGCGATAATAATTGCAAAAGAAGTGGACTGGCTCGCTCCTAAAATAGAACGGATTATATGAGGAATCATCAGCCCGACAAATCCGACCATCCCGGCAACAGAAACAGAACAACCAGTAATCAGAGAAGTGATTACAAATAACAATTGCCGCATCGTTTTAGCAGGGACCCCTAAATGGATCGCTTTCTCGTCTCCTAAAGTCAATACATCTATATCACGGGCAAAGATGAGTAGTCCCATAACACTGATAATAATAGGGATGGAAATCACAGTTATCATAGAATAGTTTATGGTGGAAAAATTACCCATCAGGAAAAACAGGACCGAATGAATCTCTGTTGGTTTAGAGATGGAAAAAATCAGAAGCACCAGAGAGGAACATATAAAACTTAAAATAACACCTGAAAGAATAAGAGAGGGAATAGAAAAATGATGACGGCTGGCGATGAGATATACGAGTAATATAGAGATGACAGCACCTACAAATGCCATCAGCGGTAATGTGAATTTTAGTGTAGAAAAGAATGGAATAATTAAAGCAAGGGTAACCCCCAGAGCCGCGCCACCAGAAATGCCAAGTGTATATGGCTCTGCGAGGGGATTTCTGAGAATTGCTTGTAGGACAGAGCCAGCCGCGGCCAGACCCAGACCCACTAATAATGCGCCCAATATCCGCGGTAAACGCACCTGATAAATTATCGTTGCCTCGGTCTGATTATCACCGATACCGGATAAAAATTTGTAGGAAATACCAATCGGACCAATACCAAGACAAATAATAACGGTTAGTAATAGTAGAATAAATAACAGACCAATTACAGCCACAGATTTCACAGATTTATTTAAGATATTCTCTTATCTTACGCACGGCGTTAATAAAATTAAGCGGTGTCGGCTGGCAGAGCAAATCTGATTCTATCAGAAATATTTTCTGGTTCTTCACCGCATTGATACCGGCAAAACGTTCTTCATCCCACATTTTTTTTGCCTGTTCGGTTATTTGCCCCATATCGCTGATAATAATTATATCTGGATTGCGTTGAATAATTTCCTCAACGTTTAAAATAGGCCAGGGCAGAATGGAATCAGAGGCAATATTTATACCATTCGCATAATTAATCATATCATTAATAAAGGTGTTTTTTCCGGCCGTGATCAGCGGTGTAACATTCAACTGGATAAACACCTTCGGCCAAAAGAGAGTGCGAGGCGGAGGTATTGTTAATTCGGCTGTAATGTGCTTAAGAATCTCTTCTGATTCATTGGCTTTATCCAACAATTTTCCGCAGAGTCGGAAATTGTTTTCTATATCCTTCCAAGAATTGCTTTCTCCAGGGACGAATACAGTGATACCCAGTTCTCGTAATTTATTTACGCTCTGTAGTCGATTTCCATCCTTGGTGGCTAAAACCAAATCGGGTTTTAGTGATACAATCTTCTCAAGAGACGGTTCTAACATCGTTCCGACGCTTGCGATAGCCGATAATCCCTTACAATAATCTGTTCTACCTACTAATTTATTCTCTGCATTGAGTATCTTTATGTTCTCTGTAATAGAAGGTGATAAGGAAATAATTCTGTGTGTCTGCAGTGGTAATCTAAAAACGACTCCTGTTCCATCAATAAGATTGCTAATCTGTATAATCGGTGGTTCTATTTCTTTAGGAGCAATCTCCGGGGTGGGTTTTTGAGGACAGCCTGTACTAAAAAGTAAAAAGTAAAAAGTAGAGAGTAAAAAGTAGAAAGTATGTTTCATATAATAAAATAAATTAAATATGCTCCAAATAATACTGTAATCTCAGTTATTTCATTAATTGCACCAAGAATATCACCTGTTATTCCACCTAATATTTTACGGGAAACTTTTACCATTACTAAAACCACTATAAAAGAAGCGCACATCAGCAAATATATCCCGCTATAAAAAGAAAGTAATGATAAAATAAGGGTGATAGCAAAAACAATCAGGGTAGCGATAAAAAGTTCTTTAGCGCTAATATTTTCTACAAATACCTTGCCCGTTCCTTTTTGTGCTACTGAAGCATATGGACCCATTCTTGCCGCCATAACCATTGCCCATCGGCCAAACACAGGTATAAGAATCAGTATTATATTAAAATATGAAACATTATCCAGAGGGAAACTTGCTAAGACAGACCATTTTAATAATAGAATAAATACTAGGCCAACAACACCCATCACGCCAATATAAGGGTCTCGCATTATTTTTAATATTTCTTTCTTAGTTCGTCCTGCATAAAAGCCATCAC
>JAGUXD010000112.1 GCA_020062035.1 Candidatus Brocadiia bacterium
ATATGGATTGCTAATATTAATAGGAATAATACTATGTTCAATGGCTGTATTACTGCTCTAATTACCCCTTTTAAGAGAGGTAAAGTAGATTATAAGAAGTTATTACAGTTAGCAGATTTCCAGACAGCAAAAGGCGTGAAAGGTATTGTCCTCTGCGGGACAACAGGTGAGTCAGCGACATTATCTGATGAAGAGAAAGAAAAGATATTCAAGGTAAGTGTAAAACATATCAAAAAGCCGGTTTTTCTCATTGCAGGTACAGGCACTAATGACACAGCCAAGACCATAGAACTTACCAGAATGGCAGAGTCCGTAGGAATGGATGCGTCATTAGTGGTAACTCCTTATTATAATAAGCCGACCCAGGAAGGTTTATATCTTCACTTTTCTGCAGTAGCCGCAGAAGTTAAGTTTCCCATCATTGTGTATAATGTGCCATCCCGGACCGGAGTCTCTATTACTCCTTGGACCGTCGCTCGTCTTTCAGAGATAAAAAATATTACTGCCATCAAGGAGGCATCAGGTGATTTAGAAGTAATTGCCCGTCTTTCGCAATTATCAGGTATCAGCATCCTTTCCGGCGAAGATGCCTTAACATTTCCAATTCTCTGTTTGGGCGGTAAGGGTGTAATTTCGGTTGTTTCCAATATTGTTCCAGAGGATGTGGTAAAAATGATAGATACGTTCAGACAGGGACAATTAGAAAAGGCACGGGAATACCATCTTAAACTCCTACCTCTGGTTAAAGCAATGTTTATAGAAACGAATCCAATACCTGTAAAGACCGCAATGAAACTGCTCGGACGGCTTAACGGACAATTGCGGCTACCGTTATGTGCAATGAGTCAAGAAAATATAAAGAAATTACAAACTGCTCTTACGAATTATGGAGTATCGGGAAGAGTTTGAGAAACCCATCTTTTAGAGGGGTGTCTCAATAATCCGTCCCTGGTAGAAACGGATTATCAGGACACCCACCTAAAAGGTGTGTTTCCTGAAACCTTCCCACTACACTATGATAGACAAAAAGAGAATCGCTAAAGCGATAAGGTTATTCCTTGAAGGAATCGGCGAAGACCCTGAAAGAGAGGGCTTGAAAGAGACGCCATCTCGTGTTGCACGGATGTGCGAAGAAATTTATGCGGGGCTTAATTCTACCAAACCTGAGGAAATCATAAGGCCACTCATCTCAGAAGAACACGATGAGATAATTCTTGTAAAAGATATTCCTTTTTATTCTATCTGTGAGCATCATTTACTGCCGTTTATCGGAAGGGCCCATCTGGCTTATCTGCCGATGAACGGCAGAATCAGCGGGGTGAGCAAACTGGTGCGGGTTGTTGACACCTTCTCTAAAAGACCGCAGGTTCAGGAACGGCTAACGGTAATGATTGCTGAGACAATTATGAAATCACTCAAGCCCAAAGGCGTGATGGTAATTATTGAAGCAGAACATCTATGTATGACGATGCGTGGCATAAAGAAACCCGGCTCACGAATGACCACCTCAGTTGTGCGCGGTATCTTCAGGAAAAATCCGGCTACCCGCGATGAGGCAATCAAACTGATTTATACTAAATAGATGAAACCTACATCCACGAAGTCACAAAGACACAAAGATAATTCTATAAAGAGACCAGGAAATCAACCCCGAATGGTTTCGGGGCTGTTCTCCTGGATTCCTTATGGAAATTATTCATCTTTACTTTTTATTATCATCATTTCCTTTATCATCTTTCAGGATGGGATATTGTATGGTTTATCTAAATCTGAGAAGAAAAAGATAGACTACCTTATAGAAAAGCAGAAATATCCTGAAGCCCGCAAGATATTGGAGGATATTATTAGTGAAAGGCCTATTGAGGCTGAGGCTCATTATAAATTAGGGGATATTCATTATGCGATGGGCGAGACCGATAAGGCACTTCAATATTATCACCGGACTATTTCTCTTGACCCTCTTTACTACGATGCCTATTACGATATCTGGAAACATCAATGGGATAATGCAAAGGATGAGAAATCCAAACAGAATCTTAAAACACAGATACTTGAAGAACTTGATACATTCTTTCGGTTGCATCTCAAGAGCGATAAATTAGATTGCCTCGGCTTTTTCACATATAATATGCTTAAGGAAAAAGATAAACGCGACGAAATGCGAAGAAGATTCTTACAGTCCCGCCAATGCGGGACACAAGATGATTTGATTCAAAGGGTCGGACAGTTAGCGTTTGAGAATATCCTTGAAGAACAGGACCGTGCTAAAAGGGTGCCTCTATCCGAGAAATATATTGAGGACTTCCCGGCTCATGCAATGACTGACATTGCTTATCGGATTATTATAGGATATTATTGGAAAGACGCTCCAAATCCAGAGAAGGTAAAAGAATATACCTTTAGGTGGGTGAAACAGAATCCTAAATATCCTCTTGCCTTAAGAATCTCTGCGAGGGTCCTGAGCGAGATGGGTATAGAATTAGATAACGCGATAAAATGGGCTGATACAGCGCTTGGATTAGTCCGTAAAACATCTCGCCTCTCAAAACCTGACTGGTTCTATGAATGGCAGTGTGATAATGAAGTAAGGGAATTTGAGGCGCTTGACACACTTGGCTGGGCTTATTTTAAGAAAGGTGATTATAAGAATGCAGAAAAGAACCTCACTCGCGCGGTCTTACAATTTGATTTTGATAACCGCATCTGGTATCATCTGGCTAATCTCTATAATCAACAATCAAAACCTCTGGATGAAATAATCAAGACCTATATCCAAGCCCTGATTTGCCGGGATAACCTCAAGGAATTAGAAGTAGAAGTAAAGAACCTCTATAAAAGAAACTATCCTGATATTACTGATGAAACACTTGATGTCCTGTATAAGAACCTTTACCAATCCCGCCGAGGCGGGACTAAATCTGAGGAGTTATCGTTTTTCACAGATATTACAGAAGGAGCAGGGCTTGATAAAGCCACAGGGAGAAGAATTGCCATTGGCGATTACAATAATGACGGCAGTGAAGATATCCTGCTTAATGGCTCTCGGCTCTACCATAATAATGGGAACGGGACATTTACAGAAGTAACCAAAGAAACAAATATCACTGGTGAATGGAGTGGCGGGGTCTGGGCTGATTACAACAATGATGGATGGCTTGATTTCTTCTCTTCGGGATGGACTGATGCCTTATGGCGAAATAACGGCAATGGCACTTTTACGAATATTACCGCAGAAATAAATCCCAAATTAAGTGATGGACATCCAACAGAAGGCGCTGCCTGGGGCGATTATGACAGAGATGGCTTTGTGGATTTATATCTGGCTAATTATGAAAATCCATTCGCAGTCGGAACACCGGATTCCCTGTGGAAAAACATAGAAGGCAGAATATTTGAGGATATAACTGCCAGAGTTAAAATCACTCCGCCCAAAAATCAATGCGGCAGAGGTGTCTCCTGGGGTGATTATAATAATGATGGATGGCTTGATATTTTTGTCTCTAATTACCGACTTAATCCAAATTTTCTCTGGCGGAATAACAGAGACGGCACATTTACTAATGTTGCAAAAGAGGTCGGTGTAGAAGGTGTTTTAGTAAAGGGCTATTATGGACACACGATTGGCTCTGACTTGGCTGATTTTGATAATGATGGAAATCTTGATTTATTTCAGGCAAATCTGGCTCATCCCCGTTATATCACCTTCTCTAATATGAGTTTCTTATTAAAGAATAGCGGTCCGCCACACTATCGTTTTACTGAACAACGAAAGGGCTCATGTATTCGTTTTGAAGAGACCCATTCTGACCCTGCCTGGGCTGATTTTGATAATGATGGGAGGCAGGACCTTTATATCACCTCGGTCTATTCTGAAAGACCCTCGTTTTTATACAAACAGGTTACTAGCGGCTCGTTCAGAGATGTTACCTATCTTACAGGAACAAGGGTCTATGATGGCTGGGGTTGTGCCTGGGTTGATTTTGATAATGACGGTGATTTAGATTTGGTTGTTTCTGGTTCCTCGCGGGGTCAAGGTAAAGGTAATATTTATCTTTTTAGAAACGAGACTATCTCAGAAAATAATAAGCCGATAGATAAGAATTTCCTATCTGTTAAACTTATTGGTAGTAATTGTAATCGTGCAGCGATTGGTGCGCGGCTTACTCTAACATCCGGCAAAAACACCTACACCAGAGAGGTCAAAGGCGGCAGAGGCACGACCAATCAGGATACATTAGTGCAACACTTCGGACTGGGCAGATGGAATGAAGAAAGCCTTCTCACTATCAGATGGCCCTGTGGTAAGAAACAACAAATCACGGTTGGGCGACCAAATCAGATAATTACTGTCAAAGAAGAGTAGAAAGTAGAGAAAGAAGAATTTTCTACTATCTATTCTCTATTAATTTAGGGTCTGCTGAAAAATGATTTTATATCTTATTAAACGAA
>JAGUXD010000197.1 GCA_020062035.1 Candidatus Brocadiia bacterium
AATTATATTTACCCCCGATTTCATCGGGGCATCGTGGCAGATAAACACAGATTTAATTATTATCTGTGTCTATCTGTGTGTATCTGTGGTTCCTCTTTGAAATTCCATACAACGGGTTATAATCCCGTGCTTATTAAGAATCGCCCACCTTTTTTGCCTTGCGCTCCTGCATTGATTTTATCTTTGCAGTCATCTTTGCGGCTTCAGCATCAAGTTTATCTTCTATTGCCTCGTTAAAGGCACACTGACCGCAACGATAGACATTTGAACAGAGCCGATAGGGTACCTGACCGCTGAGCATATACCTGCATGCCCGTTCCGGACCCGGTTTCTCCAGCATCTTTTTAATCGCATCTATCATCATTGGTCTGTCGCCTATTTGCGCACCCTTATCCATCAACGTCTGGGCAAACTCACAACTATCGCAACGAAAGTTATTAATACAGACACGATAGGAAATTATTCCTGCCTTTGACCAGACACATTGATTGGCGGGCTTTTCCTTTACTTCTTCTCTTACCTTTACCTGCTCAGTCACTACTGGCTCGGTCTTTGGTGCAGGTGGAGTAATTGTGCCGGTACCTGTTCTCTGTCTATAGATTTCATTAATTGCATTTTCTAATTTATCCATAGTAAAAGGCTTGGTGAGGTAATCATCAGCGCCCATTTTCATTGCTTCAACTGCGTTCTCCGCTGTGCCATAAGCAGTAATGATAATCACCACGGTTTGAGGAGAAATCTGCTTTATCTGTTTCATTACCTCAAGTCCATCTATACCGGGCATTTTGAGGTCAACCACCGCGGTATCAAATCTATTAGCGTTGAATTTATTTAATGCTTCCTTGCCGTCGCAAGCGCACTCCACATCGTAATTATCGCCCTTGAGCCATTCAGAGATACTATCACGGACAATCGCCTCATCGTCCACTAACATAATTCTTTGTTTTGTCATATCTATAATCCTCCAATTCTTTGAGTAATCTACTTTTGCAGATATCTGAATTTCTCTGCACAATCAGTATCCTCTAAATTTCTAATATGCAAATACCGTGCCAGAACACCAACAAGTAGCCATAGTTTTCACAGATTTATTATAACTATTTATAAAATAAGATATTAAGATAGACGACCATTGTATTTCAAATCTGTGTAATCTGTGGCTTATTAGAACCGCTGTCCGAAAATGATACACTACTGTCCGATTTCAGAACGGATGGAGAATGCAACGAATGGTTCATTCTAATCAACTTTTTCTATCTGATAGTCCTTGACTTTCTTGTGCAGGGTGGAGCGTGAGATGCCAAGTGCTTTAGCGGTATGGGTATAGTTCCAGCCGGTTTGGTTCAATACCTTGATTATCTGCTCTTTCTCTGTTTCTTTTAAGGTCGTCTTTTTCGTGATTATTGGAACGGATTGAGGTTCACCACAAGATTTGTTATTCTTTATTAACGAAGGTAGGTATTCTAATTTAACCCTGTCGTTCTGGGATAATACCACGCCGTATTCTATGATGTTTTCTAATTCCCTGACATTACCGGGCCAGTGATATTTCATAAAGAACTCCATAACCTCTGGCGAGAAATCACTGATATTCTTATCGTTTTCAGTATTATATTTCTTGAGGAAATAACGTGCTAAAATCGGGATGTCATCTGTCCTTTCTCTCAATGGTGGGATATAAATAGGGACAACATTGAGACGGTAAAATAGGTCTTCTCTGAAGTTGCCCTCTTCAACCCGTTTTTTGAGGTCGCGGTTAGTAGAGGTAATCACACGAACATTCACCTTAATAATCTCATTACCGCCCACGCGGTTGAATTCCTTTTCCTGAATTACCCTCAGAAGATGGACCTGGGTATTAGGTGAGATATCGCCTATTTCGTCAAGGAAGATTGTGCCTTCGTTGGCAAATTCAAACTTGCCTTTTTTCTGGGCAATAGCGCCGGTGAACGAACCCTTTTCGTGTCCGAAGAGTTCGCTCTCCAGTAGTGATTCCGGCAGTGCGGCGCAGTTGAGCGAGACAAAAGGCCCTTTGTGCCGATGACTTTCTGCATGCACTGCCCGTGCCACAAGTTCCTTACCAGTGCCGGTTTCACCCTGAATCAATACTGTAGCATTACTCTTTGCGACTATCTTAATCAGTTCAAAAACCTCCTGCATTTTATGACTTTTACCAATCAGTTCTGCAAATTGGTGCTTTTTTGCTAATTCTTTTTTTAGAGCAATATTCTCTTTTACCACATTCTGATGAACAAGAATATTTTTGATAAGAACTTCTACTCGTTCAGGACAGAAAGGTTTTTCCAGATAATCATAGGCGCCACCTTTTATGGCTTCTATGGCTGAAGGAACGCTACCATAGGCGGTCACGATAATCACAGCCAAATCTGGATTAAGTTCTTTTGCCTGTTTCATCAGTTGCATACCGTCAATACCGGGCATCTTCAAATCAGCCAGCATAATATTAATATCTTTGTTTTGGATAATAATATTGAGTGCTTCAGAACCGTCTGATGCAGTGACTGATTCATAACCCGCATCGTTGAGCCATTCAGCCAGAGAATTACGGATGATTTCCTCGTCATCAACAATCAGTATTTTGGGCTTTTCCATATTCGTCAAAATTATATGTTGCAAGTTGCAGTGGCGCCTTTGGCGCCATTGTAACCTGTAACCTGAAACTTATTTTTCCTGTTTTTCTTTCAGCCACACCGTAAAAGTAGTGCCTTTTCCTAATTCACTTTCCACTTTAATATCACCCTTATGACGTTGGATAATACCGTAGCAAACAGCCAGTCCCAAACCGATACCAACACTTTTTTCTTTAGTGGTAAAAAACGGAGTAAATAGTTTCTTGAGATTCTCAGGTGAAATACCCTCACCGGTATCAGTGAACTTCACGCCAACGTCTTGTTCGGCTCTATCATAGATGGTGCTGATGGTAAGTGTTCCGCCTTTGTGCATCGCATGAATGGCATTTAGGATGATGTTGGTAAAGACCTGTTGTAACTGGTCCGTGTCGGCTTCTATCTGCGGTATATCTTCATATCGTTTAATTATCTGAACATTGCTCAATTCTGCCTGATGAGCCAACATCACAAGACTATTTTCTATGACTTTTATTAAATCAATGGGTCTAATTGATGGTTTGGTCTGCCGTGCGAATTCCAATAAACTCTTGATAATACGGGTGCATCGTTCGGTCTCTTTTTCCATTGTGGCTAACTTTTTCTCAAGGTCTTCTGGTGGAATCGTTTTATTTGCCCTGATATTCTTGAGAAGCAATTGCAGGTAAGTAAGCACTCCTGTGAGGGGATTATTAATTTCGTGGGCAACACCCGCGGCCATCTGGCCTAAAGAAGACATTTTTTCCATCTGAATTAACGCTTGTTGGGTTTCTGCCTTTAACTTTTCATCCCGTTCTTTAATTGCTTCAACCATAAAGTTAAAGGTTTTGCCTAATTCGCCGATTTCATCTTTGGTATCTACTTTTACTTTTTGATCAAAATCACCTTTTGCCATCTGTTGAGCGGCGAGGGAGAGATGCCGGATGGGACGCGTAATACTATGTGCCAAAAGATATCCAACTATTAGAGTAACTATTACACCAATAATCGTGATACCAACAAATAACCAGATGGTCTCTTTTTTCATATCTACAAATTTATCTTCCAGAATCCCGACATAAAGCACTCCGATAATGTTGTTCTCAATATCTTTAATCGGTTCATATGCCGTGAAATACCAGTTATTGACCACAAAGGCACGTTCAATCCAGCGTTCGCCTTCTATTAGAACCTTGTTATAGACATCTTCAGCAATGCGTGTTCCAATGGCTCGTTCGCCTTCTTTGGTGCCAACATTGGTAGAAATTCTTAAATCACCTTGAAATATCGTGGCTGTGCCAATATCTTTTCCTTTATAAACCTGTCCTTGAAACACGGTTTCTTTTATCTTATCTACAATTTTATAATTTCGGTTAATTAAAATACCTCCGTAAAGCACACCCAACAAATTACCGTTATAATCAACGATTGGAGCAGTGGCTTTTATTATCATGCCCGAAGTTTCTTCCGTCCTTTGGGTGGGTTTAGCTCGGGTAGTTGGAACAATCTTAAAATATGATTGCTTGGCTAATTCAAGAGAACTTTTGACTAATTCCTCCTGAGAAATGATTTCTGTTCCTGCAAAGGTCGTTTTCTCTGCCAAGGTTTTTTTTACAATTGAAGAGTAAGTTTGGTCATCGCCGATAAGTGTTGGATTTCGAGAGCGGACAATCACTCTACCTTTGCTATCAGTTACATTCAAAATATCCAGCGACTCTCTCGCACGGACCGTCGCTATCTCAGAACTCAATTTTTCATAATCTTTCCTAATTAAAGCATCCTTGATATAATACCTTTCTGCAGTAAGTCGCACAATTGTTTTAATTTCATTAACTTCTCGGTCATATATCTCGCGGGCTGAATTGAGGTCGGTACGCACTTTGTCTTTCGCCTGTTTGATTATTCCTTCACCTATTAGATAGATTCCGACAATAGTAGCAATACAACCGATAATCAAAACAATAACTACAAAACTGATAATTAGTTTAGTTCTTAAGGGAATCATTTATCTCTATTATTACAATATGTTACATTTTTTAGAATATTCCCGTCAATAAATATCTGTGTTCTTGCGGTAAACTGCATTAAGTTAACCCGTTAGAAAGACTTGTAACCGAGCAATAAAACTGCGTCCCCCGACGTAACGTCGGGGGATTATAATTATAGTTGCTGGGACTTTCTAACGGGATTAACATGACAATTTATTGACTAATCAATGCAAAAATTTATATTATATAATGAATTAATAATGAAAAGCGTTTGCCTAACGATCATCATTGCGGGATTTTTAGTGAGTGGTTGCTGGTGGTTTCAAAAGCCGCCGGAAACTCCGCCTCCGCCTATTCCATGGGAAGATATCGGGATAAGCGAACTCCAGAAACGACTTTATTCAGAAGATTCTGAACATCGGGCATTAGCCGCAGACCGCTTGGTCATCCGTGGGGATAAAAGAGCGATTCGAACCATTTCCGAGGCTTTGCGAACTGCGCGGGATGAAATAGTTACTTCCATTTTAAAAGTATTAGCAATGCGTCCGGATCAAAGATATATTCAGCCGTTAATAGATGTTTTAGAAACTAAGCATATCTAAATAAATTTCTAAAGACTGATATTAATTATGCCGATAATAATAGGTAAGGTAAATGTATAATTTTAGTAAGGAGGGTAATATGAAA
>JAGUXD010000126.1 GCA_020062035.1 Candidatus Brocadiia bacterium
ATTCATAATAATGTCCTCTATTTAATCTCTTTTATAATTTTGTCCAATCCTTGTTTGATTTTATTTAAGGTTGACTGGTAGCCGTCTTTATCTAAAATTATCGGGTCTGAGATATCCTCACCTGACGGGTCAAGAAGTTTTATCCTTTCCGCAATCAGAGGTACCCATTCTTTAAGTGTGGTTAAATGTCCTTTGGTCATTACATATATTTCGTCTGCTTCTTCAATCATTGTTAAAGTTACGGGTTGAGAACGATGGTCGCTGATATCAACATCAATTTCTTTCATTACTGTTATCGCATTATTAGAAGCCGAACTATTATAAATTGCTGATGTACCAGCGGAAATAATTTTATAACCTTTGTTCTCTAATTCCTGGATAGAAATGTTTAGTTTATTGGAGAGTATCTTTTTTAATAACCCGCTTGCCATTGGGCTTCGGCAGGTATTGCCCGAGCAAATAAAAAGTATCATTTTATAGGTAAAGCGGTGTATATCGTTTTTAGTAATAGAACCGTCTCTTAAAATCTCAAATTTATTATCATCAGGTATTTTTACAACTGTTGATGAAATACCTACTCTTGATGGACCGGCATCAATAATAATATCAATTTTATCACCTAATGTTTTGATAATGGTTTGAGCATCAGTAGGTGGCTGTTCTTCTGCAATATTTGCGCTGGCAGCAACTACTGAAACTTTAGAAAAGTTAATGAGGTCTCTAGCGACGAAATGGTCAGGTACTCTCAGACCTATCCAGTTGTTAGCAGAAGGCAAAACAAGGGTAATCGCTCCGGGCCAATATGCCCGCATTAATCTAAGTGCCAGACGCGGCACTTTGGTAGTATAACGATAGATGTCGTCTCCTGAGGCTAAATGAAAAGTAAATGGACGTCCTTCAGGACTATTTTTTACCTCGCTAAGTCTTTTGACAGCCCAGGGAATATTAGCATTTGTTCCTAATCCATAAACTGTCTCAGTTGGGAAAGCCACAAGCCCGCCTTCGGCTAACACCATAGCTGGTTCAACCAATATTTCTTTATTATATTTTTGTGGGTCTATTTTAATGACTTTTGCTAACATATCATAATATTCATAATAATATAATAAATTAAGTCAAGGCAACTTGCATAAATTTTACTTGACCCGTCAGGGATGTTTTGCATAGAATACAATATTATGCTCTCTTTAGAATTTCTTCTGACTCTTAATTCACTTCGGATAGGTTCTGCTTTTTACGAACGTTTATTAAAATATTTTGGTAGTCCGGAAGCCATCTCATCAGCCACAACATCACAACTTCTTAAAATTCCGCGAGTTTCAACATTTGCCAGAGAATTACCTCAAGCATTGAAGGAAAAAGCTGGAGAAAAAGAACTGATAGTTGCTCAAAAATATGGCGTTAAAATAATTTCTTTTGAGTCTAACGAATACCCTGAACGTCTTAAAAGCATATTTGATTATCCGTTGGTGCTTTATGTCAGGGGTAATATAAGGTCGCTTTCTAACGATTTAGTAATCGCTATAGTTGGAACAAGGCAGGTTAGTGTTTACGGGCAGATACAGGCAGAGAGGATTGGTTATGGCTTAGCCCACTATGGTTTTTGTGTGGTGAGTGGTCTGGCGCGTGGGATTGATACTGCGGCTCATCAGGGAGCGATTAAATCAAAGAGTGGGAAAACCATTGCGGTTTTAGGTAATGGTCTTAAATATATTTACCCTCCTGAGAATAAGAGATTATTAGATAAAATAGTTGAGCAGGGCGCGGTTATTTCAGAATTGCCGATTAATACGCCACCGCTCAAGATAAATTTCCCTGTCCGTAACCGTATTATCAGTGGCTTGAGTTTAGGTGTTGTGGTCATAGAGGCACCGTTAAGAAGCGGTGCATTAATCACGGCAGATTTTGCATTAGAACAGGGACGTGAGGTGTTTGCATTACCCGGTAAGGTTGATAATCCAGCCAGCCGTGGTTGTCATTACCTGATTAAGCAGGGTGCTAAACTTGTAGAAAATATAGACGATATTCTTGATGAATTTAATATTATTATTACAGAAAAAGCATCTTGTCCATTGCGTTCAGCCCAATCATTGAGTCCAGATGAGAGAGTCCTGTTGTCCATTCTTAATACCTCTGAGCCATTAAATATAGACGATATTATTGACCAGACCAGATTGCCTTCTTCATTGATATTAACCACTCTATTAACATTGGAGATGAAGAAATTAGTTAGACAATTCGCGGGGAAGAGTTATATTAGAGTTTAAGACATCCTGTGCCAGGCGTCCAGCATCCACCCAGAGACTCAACGCATAACGCACGACGCATAGCGCATTTATGATTAGATTTGAATATCCATTAGTTCTATTAGCCATTCTCTTATTGATAGGGTTGTTGTATTATTTTACCAGAACGAGAAATATTATTTCTTTTTGTCTGCGATGTTTCATATTTATCCTGCTTGTTTTTATTCTTGCCGGGCTGGAGATGAAAGCCAATACGCAAAATCTCTGCAGAATCTATCTGGTTGATAAGTCCGATAGTGTCTTTATTGATAGCGATAGATTAGAACAAGCAATTATAGAAAATATCAAATATCTCAATAAGAATAACCTTGTTGGAATAGTTGATTTTGCAGAGTTCTCCAATATTATTGTTTTACCGCTGAGGACTACCGAGGTCAGGTCATATCTGCAAAAGTTACATCTCGGAAATTCTTCACATTATTTTGAAACAACTAATATTGAAGAAGCACTTCTGCTCGCCAAAGGATTATTCCCCTCGGGTTATTATAAGCAAATATTCCTGTTCAGTGATGGCAATGAAACACAAGGCGATGCCAAAAAGGTTATTTCTGTTCTCAAACAGGAGGGGATTACTCTTTATACCATTCCAATAGGACCTAATGAGGTGCAGGATATAAAGATAGACAACGTGGAAGCGCCGAAATTCGTCAGAGAGGGCGAACCTATAGAACTCAAATGCCGCGTCTCCAGCACCATCAATACCCAAGCCAGTATTGAGATACTTGGCAATGGTAAACTCATCAAGAAATTAGAAGGGATATCATTATTAAAAAACCAGGATAGTTCCATAGTAATTACCTTGCCTGCACAATCAGAGCCGGTTCAGGTCTATGAAGTAACGGTCTCTACCGAGGGATTAGACGAGATAATGAAGGGAAATAATTATGGAAAAGCAGTGGTCCAAAAGTTAGGCAAACCAAAAATCGCTTGTGTTTCCGAAGCAGAAAATCTCTCTCAAAGAACTATTTATTCAATTATCAAATCTAATAATGATTTTGAGATACAAATAGTCCGTTTTCCCACATGGATATGGGAGGATGAGCATGGAATCGTCTCAAAGATTGGAGTAATACCTTTCGATGGATTGTATGATATTATCATACTTGAGGATGTTTCCTTAGTAAAGAATAGCAATTATGAGAATATTCAATCATTAATGGAGTTATTTGTTTCCAATGGCGGCGGGTTATTGGTAGTTGGTGGTCAGGATAGTTTTGGCTCAGGCGATTATCAGAATTCGTCTCTTGAGGATATTTTACCAGTCTGGGCTTCGCCTTCAGAAGACCTATGTGTAGTCATTATATTAGATGCCTCTGGTAGTATGGATGAACCATTTAAAGTAGGGGATTTAGGGACCAAGTTTGCATTTGCCTCTCTTGCCTTAGAGAATTCTCTTTCTCTTTTAGGTAAAACAGATAGATTGGAAGTAATCGTATTTAATCAGGGCTACGAGACGCTTTTACCATTAAAACCGATTGGAGAAGGCATAGCACAACTTAAGAATAAACTTCGTAATGTCAAGCCGACTGGACCAACTGCCATTGCCCCGCCGATTCAGAAGGCAATCACAACATTGACAAATACCACTTCAGCCAAAAAGCACATTATTCTATTATCGGATGGACACAGCACCACGGATGAGCCATTAGAGGGCTTTAAAGAGATAGCAGAGAAACTCCAGCAGAATAATATCACAATATCTGCTATAGCCACTGGTGAGCATATCAATGAAAAGACATTGAGGGCAATTACTAAAGATGAAAGTATTGGCAAAATCTATCGGTTAAGTGGTAAAAGTAGTAAAGAGGCAAAAGAATTAACCACTAGGAATCTCCGTGATGATTTGTCTGTCAACAAGGAATTTTATCGTGAGTCGGATAGTTTACCTGTCCATGCACACATAAAGGACGATATTCTCAAAGGTATTGCTGATATTCCAGCCATTTCTGGTTATAACCGCACGACTCTAAAACATAATGCTCGGTTAGTTACTTCTGTCTCAAAGGACAATGAAGTCCTCATTGCTGATTGGCATTATGGATTGGGTAAAGTAATGGTTTTAACCACCTCTCTTGATTCACAATGGCTCGGCCAATGGCAGAACTGGAGTGATTTGGGAAAGTTCATTACACAGGCGTTACGTTATCTATCGCCTGTCTCGTCAGGGGAAACACCAACTAATATCTACACCGAAGAATTACCGGATAAGACGGTTCGCTTAACCGTGGAAATACCTGCTGATGGACTATACCTTATTGCATCTATCGGACCTCTTGCTGAGTCATCAGGAACCAAACCCATCACACCAACTATGATTAAAATTCCGCAGATAGCAGTTGGAAGATATGAAACAACTATAGAGATAGAAGACAGCAGTTTAGTCACAATATTTTCCCAGAGTGATAATAAGCGAGAATTAGTCGGCAGGATACCAATAGTTAGTCAATATTCAAAAGAATGGCGCAAATTTACCCCTGATATGCTATTCTTAAGAAATCTGAGTGAGGCAACCGGCGGCAGAATTATTCAGCCAGAAACCCTTAGAAAAGAATCAATTAGAAATATTACTGCAGACCGTTCTACTACCTATCAAAATATAAATAATACTATTATACTTTTTGTATTAACGTTATTTTTGCTTGATTTAGTTGTCGGATTTTACTATAAGAAAAAATAAGTAAGATTACACTGGTAAATCTGCAAATAAAGGAGTAGATATGAAAATATGGTATATCGTTATTTTAACATTAGTTATAGGTTGTTTAGGCGAAATGGCTTATTCTTCAGAAAAGCCCAAAAAGCCCGACCGTCTCAGAGTAAAGAAAATTATTGAACAACTAAATAATAAAGACACTGCAATATGCATATCAGCCATTGAAAAAGTTATAGAGTTAAGAATCAAAGAAGCCATCCCGGAATTGGTAAAATTATTAAGCCATAAGGATGCAACTATACGAAATTGGGCAGTTTATGCCTTATCGGCTCTTCGTGCCAGAGAGACCGTTGCAGAGATTAAAAAACTCCTATCAGATGAAAATGATATTGTTAGAGTTTTAGCCGCAGAAACTATCGGTAAGTTCGGACTTAAAGAAGAGGCGATTACGGTCTTGTTGGGGTTTCTGGAACATACTAATCCCTCTATTCGTAGTTCGGCAGTTGAAGCACTCGGCGACTTAAACGCCAGAGACGCTATTCCACAGTTAATCAAATTACTGAAGGATAGAGGAACATATAGAGATGTATATTATTTTGACACATGGAAATATATTATTGGTGATGATTATGATTATAGGTCTATCAGGAGACAAACCGAAGCGATGGTATGTGTTGCTTCTGCAAGAGCACTGAGTAAAGTGGGGGCTAAAGAAGCAATACCAGAACTGACAAAACTTTTAGAAAACGATAATAAATATATTTGTGCCAACGCGATTTCTGTTCTATCTCAACTTAATGCCCAAGACATTATTCCTAAACTAATCAAGTTCCTTCAGGATAAAGATAAAGGTGTCAGAATTGCTTCAGCAGATGCCCTTGCCAGGATGAATGTAAAAAAAGCCGTTCCTGATATATTAAAATTACTTAATGATGCGGAATTAGATGTTCGCAGTGTGGCTATTTTGTCTTTAGCAGAACTAAACGCAAAAGAATCAATCCCTGAAATACTAAAGTTTCTTAAACATAAGCGAAAAGACATCCGCCAGAATGCTGTTAACGCATTAGGCAAATTAAATGCTAAAGAATCAACTGTGGAAATAGTTAAACTCCTGAAAGATGAAGAGACATCTATTCGCGCTCTTACATTATCTACTCTCTCCACATTAAATGCCAGAGAAAATATTTCTGATATTAAAAACCTGCTTAATGATGAATATAGCAGGGTTCGTGCCTCGGCAATCAGGACGCTTTCTGATTTGGACGCCCGCGATTGCATCCCAGATATAGCAAAATTATTAAAAGATGATTATCCATCGGTTCGTGCTTCATCTATTGATGCCCTTGTTCTTTTTGGCTCAAAAGACCATCTCTCGGAAATAACAAAACTATTACAGGATGAAGAAGGTATTGTCCGGCTTTCTGCGACCATTGCACTTATTAAATTCGGCTCTAAAGAAAAAACTACAGATGAACTAATAAAACTTCTTAAAAATGACGACGAAGATGTTCGCTATGCAACTGTTAGAGCAATAGGTGATTTGAGCATCAAAGAGGCAACCTCTGACCTGATTGGACTCCTTAAAGATGATAATGAAAAAGTGAGAAATGAGACCATTGGGGTTATTGGCTATTTTGATGTGAAAGAAACAATTCCTGAGATAACAAAACTTCTACAGGACGATAATCTATCAGCCCGGCTTTCTGCAATCTCATCTCTGGGAATGCTTTCTGCCAAGGCGTCAATTCCTGAGATAATTAAACTCCTTAAAGACCAGAACAAATATATTCGCCAATATAGTGCAGAGTGTCTCGGTGATTCAGGTAATAAAGAGACATCAAATGACATAGTCAAACTGCTGCAGGATGATGAAAATACAGTGCGTGCCTCAGCCACTGCCGCGCTTGCTAAATTAGCCGTAAAAGATATGGCTTCTAAACTGATAAAGTTCCTGAGCGATGATGATAAATATGTCCGACGAATTGCCGCTCTTTCTTCAGGAAAAGCGCTTGCAAAAGATGCTATCCCAGAATTATCAAAGTTATTATCAGATGACGACATTTTTGTCCGAGTATATTCTATAACCTCATTATACCTGCTTGGGGAGAAACCAGAAGTTACGAAAGAAACAACCCAGAACATTAAAAAAGTCATCAACCAGGTTTCGTGGAATCACCGTAAACTCATTGAATCCGCCATCCCAGTATTGTCAGAACGGTAGTGCGAACTACTGTGAACGGTCAGGAAGGGAGAAAATCTGATTCACATCTATTTGCTCAGGATAGCCATCCGCAAAAGCGGTAAGATAATCTCGTGTTGTCCTGTAATATTCACACCCACTGATGATTTAAGAAGAGGCCTGCCGGTTACATTTTGTCTCGGTCTGTAGTGTTGAATCATATCCAGATTAGCCGCAACAAATCTATCAAGTTTATATCCCTGATTTCTGGCAATAGAGACTGCTTTAAGAAATACCTCAGGCAGGATTACCGCAGAGCCGACATTAAGCCAGACGCCTTTGTTCAAGCCACAGATGACCCTGGTAAATATTCTAAAATCCTGAAGAGAACTTTCTCCTAAATCAGCCCCTGATATTTCTGGATGCATATGAATAGTGTCGGTTCCCAGAGTAATATGAATGGTTGCTGGAATGCCGAGTTTATAGGCATTTGCCAGAACACTGAATGCAATATATTTATTTCGTTCTTCTACAATCAGTTGTCCTAATGATTCGCCCAATCCGATATTCTCTCTAACCGCATTTTTCGCGGCTCTAATAAATGCATGAGCGGTCTCAGAAACCATACCGAATTTGCCGGTTCTGATAGATTCAGATACATCTTCTGATGTCCTGCCGGTAAGCGATATTTCATAATCATGAATGGCAGTAGCGCCATTCATTGCAACCGCCTTGATGATACCACGTTTCATCAGGTCTATAATCACAGGCGATAATCCGCATTTGACAGTATGCGCCCCCAGACCAACTCCGACGAGTTTCTTTTGCTGAACCGCCTTTACAATCGCATCTACTAATCGCTTAAAATCCCTTCCACCCAAGATATCAGGAAAGGACTCTATAAACCGGTTAAAAGCCCGAGATGGTCTGGACAAGTTGGCAAATTGCTTGATATCAACAAGTGTCTTACGTTGTTTGACAGAATAGGTCTTAATATTTTTCATATAATAAATCTAATGATAGAATTTTCTAACGCCTGTAAAGAGCATAGCAATCTTATGCTGATTGGCCGCCTGTATTACTTCCTCATCACGCACTGAACCACCGGGCTGGATAATATATTTAACACCGCTTTTAGCAACATTATCAATCCCATCACGGAACGGGAAAAAGGCATCAGAGACCAGAACCACATTATCATGGGCTAATTCTTGTGTAAAGTAATTGCGGATTGTCCCGCCTCGGCGGGACGGATTTCGGATTTTTCGCTTTCGCAATTCGCTATATTCTCTCTTGAGATTTTCCTTTGCCTTCTGTCCAGCCAACGCAACGGAATCCTTACGGTTTGGTTGTCCGCAGCCCATTCCGAGTATCTGATAAAAGCCGGCACTGTATTCTCTGGCAATTCCGATGGCGTTAGATTTTAGATGTTTTATATAGCGCAGGGCAAAGTCATATAACCCGGCTCGTTTAGCCGGCGGTCTTAATTTAGTAACAATCCCTACAGTAAAATCCCTGCCGCTGTTTTCACACCGCACGATGAACGGTTTACTAAAGAGTTTATCTATCGTTTCGGTCAGATAAAACCTATTATCAGTTTCCTGTTCCAGTAACCCGCCAGTAATAAATCTTAAAACAGTTGATAATCGTGGCGCCATAGCGACATCGCCTGTTTCAAGTAATCGCAGGTCTTGTTTTTTTCTACCTAATGATTTTAGATACTCTAATGCATCACTATTAATGGATGGGGCAACCACGACCTCAACAAAACGTTCACCGAGAATTCTGGCAACTGCCAAATCCAGAGGTCTTGTCAAGCCGATTACACCTCCGAATGCGCTGACCGGGTCTCCCTGCCATGCCCTTTCAAACGCCTCTTCTAATGTCCTGCCGGTAGCATATCCGCAAGGATTAGCGTGTTTTATTATTGATACAGCAATAGAATTCTTCAACTCCAGGACCGATTGCAGGGCCGCTTCAGCATCTAAATAATTGTTATAACCAAGCGGACCACCGTGCACCTGTTTCGCATAAGGTATATTCGCAATTCTCAATTCACCATTAGCAATTCTATAGAGCCATCCTTTTTGGTGCCAGTTTTCTGCATAGCGTCCGAGTTGAGAACCCCCGATATATTTTAGACGTTTAACCTTCTCATTGGCAAACCTGCCGGCGAAAAATGTATGGATTGCTGACTCATAATCAGCGGTTTTCTCATAGGCAGTGAGCATCAATTGTCTGCGGGTTTCTAATGAGAGCGCCCCGTTATTCCTTTCCATCTCTGCTATTATGTTCTTATATTGAGATGGCTCAACGACAACAGCGACATATTGATAGTTCTTGGCCGCGGCTCTTACCATACAGGGACCACCGATGTCTATGTTTTCTATGGCTTCATCAACCGTAACATCTTCTTTACCTATCACCTTCTCAAAAGGATAAAGATTACAGACCACCATATCTATTTGAGGGATACCTAATTCTTGTGCCTGTCGGATATGTTCAGGGTTATCGCGTTTATAAAGCAGGGCGCCTTCATAATTGAAACTGATGGTCTTCATCCTGCCATCAAAGTATTCATCTTTGGTGTTGCCGGTAATTTTGGAAATGGGGGTGATTTGGATATTGTTTTCCTGAAACACTTTTGCGGTGCCGCCAGTTGATATAATCTCTACACCATAGTTTTTAAGAAACCTGGCAAAATCCACTACACCGGTTTTATCACTGACACTGATAACGGCTGTTTTAATCTTCAACATAGGAAACTTTCTATTGCGAATCTACAATTGTGAGTTCGTTTAAACGGCGGTAACGGTTTTTATTTCCGGTATTTCCTTCTTAATCGCGGTTTCTATGCTCATTTTGAGGGTCATCTGGGACATCGGACAGCAACCGCAGGCACCGGTTAATCTGACCTTAACATCAGCGCTTTTCTCGTCAACACCAACCAATTCTATACCGCCTCCGTCAGCCGCGAGCATCGGCTTTATTTTGTTTAATACAGTTATCACCTTTTCCTGCAATGGTATC
>JAGUXD010000079.1 GCA_020062035.1 Candidatus Brocadiia bacterium
CACTTTATCGCCTAGAAAACAGTCACATCATACCATTTCTATCTGATATTATGCTTGGAGTTTTTCAGTAAGCCCTAATTAAGATTTATAAAGAAACCAGAAGAACAGTCCAGCCGAGGCGGGATTGGTTTCATGGTCTCCTTATGAAAATCTTTCTATTTCTTTGTGTTCTTTGTGCTCTTTGTGGTTCTAGGAATGACACAATTTATTGACTCGGTTAGAAATGTTTGATAGCATTTAGTCCGATGAAGAACATTCGTAATTTTTGTATCATTGCCCATATAGACCACGGGAAGTCAACACTGGCTGATAGGTTGCTTGAGATTACCGGAGCGGTTTCGCAGAGGGAATTACGGGAGCAGTTTCTGGATAACCGCGAGATAGAAAGGGAACGCGGTATCACTATTAAAGCCAAGGCGGTCAGATTAAAATATCTGTCTAATGGTCAGGAATATCTTCTTAATCTGATTGATACACCGGGTCATGTGGATTTTAGTTACGAGGTTTTAAGGAGTTTGAAGGCGTGTGAGGGTGCAATCCTTTTAGTTGACGCTACACAGGGGGTCCAGGCCCAGACCGTTGCTAATGCACTTCTTGCTAAAGGGTCCAACCTGAAAATCATTCCGGTAATCAATAAGATTGACCTTGCGATTGCTGATGTAGAGACCGCTGAGGAGGAAATCCGCAAGATATTAGAGATAGATGAGGATATTATTAGTGTAAGCTCCAAAGAGGGGACCAATACCAATATGATTCTACCAGCCGTTATAAATAAAGTGCCGGCACCGTCTGGTAGTCCGGATAAGCCGTTGAGGGCATTGATATTTGATGCGGTCTATGATGAATTCCGCGGGGTCGTGGTCTTTGTCAGGGTGATTGACGGAGTGGTTTCGGCTGATGAAGAAATCTTGATGATGCGAAATAACCGGTTCTTTAAGGTGGAAGAGGTCGGTATTTTTACTCCCAAGATGGTAAAAACGGACAGGTTATCTGCTGGAGATGTTGGTTATGTAATCAGTGGTATCCGCAATAGTCGGGAGGTAAAGATTGGGGATACGATTACTCATACCAAGAGTAGCAATCTGGTAATGATGTTGCCTGGGTATCGTGAGCCGTTAGCGATGGTTTTTGCCGGATTTTATCCGACGCAGGATAATAATTTTAACGCCTTGAAAAAGGCTGTAGAAAAATTAGGTCTTAATGATTCCTCGTTCACTTTTGAGCCCGAGACATCAGAGGCATTGGGACTGGGATTTAGATGTGGTTTTCTGGGTTTACTTCATATGGATATTGTCAAGGAGCGTCTTAAAAGGGAGGAAAAAGTGGAAGTAGTCCAGACCGCACCGAATGTGTCTTATGAGGTTGTGGTTGTTGACCGAGGTATGAGCAAGACCATCAGAATAGAAAACCCGGCTGATTTTCCTGATGACGCTACGATTAGAGAGGTTCGGGAACCGATTGTAAAAGCAAGCATAATTGTGCCATCAGAAAACATCGGCAGTATTATGAGGTTATCTGAGCAGAAAAGGGGTGAGCATATTAAAACAGAATATCTCTCGCCAAGCAGAGTGATGCTAGATTATAATCTACCGTTGGCTGAGATCATCTATGATTTTTATGATAAACTAAAATCCGCAACACACGGCTATGGAACAATGGATTATGTTTTTATTGGATATAAATCTGCGGATTTGGTTAAATTACGTATTTTTGTCGTGAATAAAGAAGTGGACGCCTTTTCGTGTATTGTTCATCGTGATATGGCAGAGACAAAAGGAAGAAGGGTCATTCAGATATTACGAAAAGAGATACCGAGGCACTTGTTTCAGGTGGCTTTGCAGGCCGCGATTGGTAAGCGAGTCGTTGCCAGAGAAAATATCGCGCCGTTGGCTAAACATGTTACCGGTAAATGCTATGGCGGAGATATTACCAGAAAACGGAAACTCTGGGCAAAGCAAAAAGAAGGCAAGAAAAAGATGAAAAGCATCGGACAGGTTGAGATTCCGCAGTCCGCGTTTCTTGCGGTCCTGAGCGGGGAAATAGAGGAAAAAAGGTGATTAGGCAATTAGGTGAGCCACTGTGTCCCCCTGTGGGTGATTAGGAAATGGGAATTAGGAGATTGGGAAATCATCCCAGTGGGAATGATATCCTCTCCTTCGTTCTGATATTCTAAAACTTATGTCTAAGCGATTATCGTTATTACATCTCTGGAACATAATCCCTGTCGCGTTTATAGTGGTTTTGTATCTGACCAAGGTAATGTCTTTCTGGAATGCGGTTTTGATGGCGGTTGTCTGGTTGGTCTTGATTGAAGGCAATGCCGAGGTATTTCTGGTGGCTTTTATTATGGCAATGATAATTCGTTGTTTCGCCATAGAGGTCTATAAGATTCCGACCGGTTCAATGGAGCCGACATTACACGGCGATTATGTGTCCGGGGACAGGATTATCGCAGATAAATTCTCAGTTCTTTTTAAGCCGATAGAAAGATTTGAGGTTGCTTTGTTTAAGTTCCCAATGGATAAGTCAACTAACTTTATCAAGAGAATAGTGGGGCTACCCGATGAAGAACTGATGCTCAAAAAAGGAGATATTTACTTCAGGCATAAAGGCGAAAATGATTTCAGGATTGCTAAAAAACCTATTAAAATCCAGGAGTCCATCTGGGTTCCGGTCTACCAGTTGGATAGAGCCGGTAACAATTTCCTTGATGACTGGGAGATAAATAGCGGGAGGATAGAAAACGGCAGATTATATTTAGATGGCGAGAGAATTAGATATAAAAATCCGATTAGAGATAGTTATCCGTGGAGTAGTGGCAGGCATCTGGTAAGTGATATAAAGTTTTCGTTCAGGATGAAGGCCGAAAGTGCTGGTGGTGAGATAAATGTGCATCTTAAAACGCAATCAGGCGATTTTATGGTGCGGCTCTATCCAGAGCAGATAGCGGCAGTCAATAGTCCTGACGCGCCTAATTTGCTCTGGCATTTCAGGTCTCCACCTTCTGAATTATTACCTCAACA
>JAGUXD010000125.1 GCA_020062035.1 Candidatus Brocadiia bacterium
CCGCTGGGACAACTTTATATTAAAACAAAAGGGTCTTTTTTGATACTATAAATTTCATAAAATTACGCCCTAAATGTCAAGTAAAACGGAATCCGTCATATTATTATTAGCCACAGAGTGTAGAGCAAAGAGTCTCGCTGGGACTCTATGCTCCCTGGGGTGGCTTTTAGACAGAACATTAAATACCCCTCGGATATTACTACAAATTCAGGAGTTTCTCACATATCTTAGCCACCTCAAGTGCAGTATTTCGCCAGGTATATCTTTCCACAATAACCTTTCTTCCGTTTTCACCCATCCTTTGCGCCCGGGCAGGATTATGGAGTAAATCAATAACTGCCTGTGCCAAGGCATCGGCATCTCGCTGACGAACCGAAATACCTGCAGTAATACTTTCTAAAAAGTTTCCGATACCTGGAACATCAGTGCCAACTACAGGCCTGGCACAGCCCAAATAATCGTATAGTTTCAAAGGAGAACCCTCAAATGAGTCAAAAGCAAGCAGACCTGTCTTAGTGGTTGGTATAACACATACATCTGAGGCGTTTATATACATAGCGACCGTTCGGTAAGGTATCTCGCCTATAAAAATAATACTATCCATTAGATTCTTTTCCCTAACTTCTCGCTCAATCTTCGCTTTCTCGCTACCGCTACCAATGAGAATGAATCTTGTCTCTGGGATTTGCTGAATTACTAACGGTACGCTTTTGACTATATATTCTATTCCGTGATGTGGATAGAAACTCCCCGCAAAACAGATGTAATTCATATCCTCATCAAGACCAAGTTGTCGTCTTGCTTCTCTCTTATCCAGTGGTTTAAAGACATCTATATCTGTCCCATTAGGCACTACGGCTATTTTTTCTTCCTGCATTTTATATCGCCGGCAAAGTTCCTGTTTAAGTCCATCAGTAACTGTAATAACCTTATCAGCCTTCTTCATACTAAAATCACCTAATACTTGGTCAATCTTGCGAAAGATGGTAAATAATGACTTTCCCCATGAATAGAGCGGATTGATACCGTTAATTTCAACAATATGCATAAGCCCAAATAACTTAGCCCAGCCCGATATCACGAAAGTAATAAAAGTAGCCCCTCTAATATAGAGACAATCAGGTCGCAGTTTCAGTAGATAGAAACTGAGATAAAAAGGTAATAATAAACTGAAAACTATAGGCTTCAAGTAATGTAAATCTATAAGAGGAATATATACAATCTTGAAAGGCAAAACCTGTTCATTATACCTTCCCATAGCCGGGGCAATAAGGATTACCTGATGCCTCAGCAGTGAGAGATTTTTGCATACTTCTATCGTATGAATAGTTGGAGCGATACTATGACTCAGGTCTTCGTAACAGATGTAAAGTAAATTCATCAATTAACTCCTTGAGCGACTTCTGGTCAATGGTCTTTCTCGGCTGGAAACGGTTCGGGATAATACGGTCCATGTTTATCTCGTGGACCTCCTGTAGCTCTGGTCCGAAATCCTCTATCCTATTATCTGGCTTGTTTTTCATATAACACAACCCCTACCCCCTCCTAAGAGGGAAGTAATAACGATGAAAACGGGATACTCTTTCATAGATAGCGATAGTTTGTTTTGCCTTAAGAGATAAATCAAAGTTTTTAAGGACGTGTTGGCGTCCGGCATCGCCCATCTTTTGACACAACAAAGGATTGGTTATTAACCGTTCAATCGCTTCAGATAATTCGTCAGGACTTTTCGGTTCTACTAATAGTCCTGTTGTTTTATCTATAACTATTTCAGGAATTCCACCGACCTTAGTTGCCAGGACCGGCTTCGCACAGGCACCGGCCTCAATCAGAACCATTCCAAATCCCTCCTGCAAACTCGGCAGGCAGAAAATATCACTAGAGTTCATCCAGTCCGGAATCTCCTCTGGGAGTCGTGCCCCAACAAATCTTACATATTCCCCAATCCCGAGTTTCAAGACCTCTTCCTCTAATTCTTCTTGAAACGGTCCGCTACCTACTAACAGAAGCAGAAAATCGCTTCGTTTTCTGCTCAGTTCCTTAATTGCCTGGACCAGATATATTAAACCTTTAATAGTCCTCAGGGCACCAGCAAATAATATTATTTTCTTGTCCAATGGTAGATTTAATTTCTCTCGTATAGGAATTTGGTCCATCGGCTTGAATTTATCTAAGTCAACTCCGTTATGAACCACTGTAATCTTTGTGGCTGAAATACCCCATCTTACAATTATATCCTTTAGTGCCTTACTAACAATGATAATACAGTCGCAATGCCTGATAGTATAACGAATCAATCTTCCTAATAGAGGGTAGGAGGAAAAGGTATGGATATCACTTCCTTCACCAGTAACAATAACAGGGCGATGGAAAATTCGTCCTAACAGAACTGCGGCAAAACCCGAGAGGTCAACTCCATAGGCATGGATTAGGTCAAAATTAAAAGACCGCTTTATTCTTCTTACCGCGCTCAGATAGGAAACAAAGAACAGGATAGATTGCCAGGCGGTCATATCAAACCGTGGTAGTCCAAGGACCCAGGGATAGAAGACCTCAATGCCTTCTATAATATCGTGTCTTGGCGCGTCAGTATAGATAGACAGACCTCTAATCTTATGAGCAAAGGGAAACCAGAATCTGAAGGAAACGACTTTTACCTCGCAATATTTGGAAAGTGCCTTGAGCCGGGAGAGACTAAATGACCCGGCCGCCGGCTTTACCTTACTGGGAAACAGATGCGTTAATATCAGAACTTTCATTAAAACCTGCAACAATTGATGTTATCCAGTGGAGTCCTATTGCTAAAAGAATATTCCATGATATCTGCGTCGGAAAAAGGATACGTGAACCCTGCCAGAAGTTAAATCCAGAGAACAGCGCAAAATAGGCATATATTGATAAAATCATACATAGTCCTATATATTCTCGCGCCAAGAATAACTTCAGAATACCAAGTGTTACGAACAGAAAACAGATATGGTCTGCCCAGCGATATATAGGGTCAATACCTTTCCACCACTCCTGTCGTAGTTGGACATAATGAAGATAATCAGTCGCGTACATATTTGCCCAAGCCGAGGTAATGAATGACTTGATAATTGCCCATGGATGGTATCTAATCAATCTCAGTATGAAGTGTATTCTCTCGTGGTGCAAATCTTTTATGCTTATTTTCTCTTGTTGCAGGCGAAGATAATCCTGTTTGGTCCAGTTGGTTTTTATCTCGCCTACATCAAGCCCGTGAATCTCAGCGTAGGTCTTGGCTGCCAGATAGTATTTCGCATTGTGATAACCCGCTTCAGAAAGAACACAAATCTTATGTTTGGAATAATTTCGGGCAACCCAAACAGACATAATCAGAATCGCAAGGAGGGCACAGAAAATTACTCTGGGAAACATCTTCTTTATCCCGCCTGGGCGGGATTCGGGAGTTCGTAAACGTAAAATAAGCCAGCCAATAATGAGCACCAAAATAGGGTAGAATTGCGCTATCGTGCGAACCAAACCACTACAGCCCAGCAGTATTCCAGAAATAGTAAACCAAATCCAATGCCCTTTCTCTAAACCATACAGGAAACAGAAACAGAAACCCAGGAAAAGACACATAAAGAATGTCTCGCTTAGGATTGAACAACTCAGTGTGATTGAGGTGAGCGAAATGGCGGATAATATCCCGGCAAGAACCGCAAGACGTGTGTTGCTCGGGAATAACCATCTTGTAATAAAGAAAATTAAAAGGGCGTTTAAACTACTAATAATTGACTGAATAACTAATATTGGCCAAGCCGAAACACCGAAGAGTCTGAAACAAACGTTGAGAAACCAGGCATATCCAGGTCCCCATAGTAGTAAGAAATAGTCATTCATAATATTGGTTTGTTGCGGTGCTTTACTCAGAAAACCCTGAGCCATTTGGACATAATTTTGAGAATCAGGAAACAAAGTCAGGATTGTTTCTGAGGAGTGTTCTGCGGTCAGCAAAACGAGATACCCTATTCTTAAGCCAATTGCCAGGAGAAAGATGAGGATAATACTTCTATACATTCTGCAATCTGGTTGAAATTACGATACGATTAAATACTTTCCTTATTCCGGCGGTAAAAAAACTGCCTATATATAACCATGCTCGGTAATTAAAAGGATTTAAGATAAGTGATTTTATCAGGAATTGGAATGTCCTTTTTCTATCTTCCACTATTCTGAAAAACCTGCTCTGATAAAGATATCCCTCTGCCCGGGCTATTCTGGTGGCACTTTTCTTTTTGAAGAGGTTAATATAGTTTATAACTTCCTGTCTCTTCTCAGGAATCTGGAGTCTATCGTTGCAGTAGAGTCTCCTTTCTCGTGCAAGGTCTAAGGTAAGTTTCACGAATTGTTGTTGTTCATACGTCTTCTCAACGGAAATAGATTTTAGATGTATGTGACGTTTGTATAAAAGTTCTGGGATATTAGCCATCTGGAATTTCTCAGAAAATCTCAGACAAAAGTCAGTATTCTCACTAAGTTCAAGTTCTGGTCTATAGAGACCTATCTCTTGCTGGCAGACTTTTCTGAACATAGAAGAAGCATGGCAAAAACAATCCCATTTCATAGATTCTTTCTGTATTTCTTCATATGTTACAGGTAACTTGCAAATACACATTTCTTTTTGACCATTTTCAGTTAGCCGGGACCAATTATTACTAACATATCCGATATTTCTATGATTATCAAGTAACTTAACCTGTTTTTCTAACCTATCCGGCAACGATATATCATCTGCATCCATTCGGGCAATATATTCACCTCTTGCTATTTCTAACCCTTTATTGAGGGATTTGGGCAATCCGATATTCTGCTGGTTTTTGATTACCACGATACGAGGGTCTTTGTAAGAATCAACAATTTCTTGGGTCTTATCAGTGGAGCCGTCATTTATGATAATAAACTCAAAGTCCTTGAAGGTTTGATTAAGAATACTCTCAATGGCTTTTCTGAGGAATTGTTCTCCGTTATAAACACTCATTATAACACTAACTTTATGACTATCATGACTATCTTTACTCATAACGTGCCTTTGTGAATAGAAATTTTCCTTGTTATTTTCCATATCTTCCTTGGTAGTGCGGTAAAAAAACTGCCTAAAAATAACCAGGTGTGATAATTAAATGGGTGTGGCTACTTTGAGTTGTTTCCTAACTCCCTAGAAA
>JAGUXD010000194.1 GCA_020062035.1 Candidatus Brocadiia bacterium
AACAGAGTTTTTGGAGAATCATTATCTGCAATATTAGGGATAATCGGTTATGGCAAAATGAAATTTGAGTCAGATAAGATATAAAATCATTTTTCAGCAAACCCTATTTAATGTTACCTAATGGGACTGCTTTCTTCTGATGCTTGCCCAGCAAGTGGTGGTGTGATGGTCAGGAGAGAGCGTTCAGGAGATTCACCCAGCACCCCAATGTTACATCGGGGTGCTTGGTGGAGTAGTGCCATCATCAGGTATGTGGAATGGCAGATTTGTGGCTAAGGGTTAGAGGACAATGCGTTAATGACGTGTCTTAGCGGGATATTATATTTCTCTGCGGCTCTCCGGCAGTCGTCATATTCAGGAGTGATATTTATCACCTTGCTATTATATCTGCTTACTTTTACCCTGATTTTGCCATATTTAGTGTTTATAACCCGCGATTCTCGTTTGAGTTTTACCCTCTCTGATAGATGTTTTCTGATACCTAATGTTGGTATCTCAGTAAAGATGATTTCTTCAATTCTGGGAACGAGGTCAAGAGATGAAAGGACTTTTAGCAATAGAGCGGGTCTTGATTTCTTCATCTGAATCTGGTTCGTAAATACATCAAGTGCGCCTGCCTTGAATAATTTTTCCACGACATAGCCAATCACTTCAGGAGTAGTATTGTCAATATTGGTCTCTAAAACGCAGATGGTATCTGTTTCTGTGCCTTTGGTTTTGTCTGAGGTCTCGCCTATCATAACCCGTAATATATTTGGTTGGGACCGTATATCTAATGAGCCGGCACCGTAGCCGATTCGGCTGATATTAAATTCCGGCATCTCTTTAGATGGTCTTGCTAAGGTTGATATTATTGCCGCACCTGTTGGCGTTATCAATTCTGCTTTAATATTGCTTCTAAATAATTCAAACCCTTTAAGCATCTCCGTTGTTGCTGGTGCCGGTAGGGGATACAGACCGTGGTAGGTATTGACACTGCCACTGGTCAGTGGTAGTGGAGAAACGTAAATAGATTCTATGCCAAGGTAGTGAATGCCAAAAGCAACGGCTACAATATCAACCAGAGTATCAAGAGAACCAAGTTCGTGGAGTGTAATACTCTTTGAACGATTATTAGAATGGACTTTTGCTTCTGCCTGACCCAGCCGATTGAGAATCGTCAGTGATGTGGTTTTGACATTTTCTGGTAATCGGGCTTTTGTGATATTTTTGGAGATTTCAGTAAAAGAAAGATGTCTGTCTGCGCCCGTGAGAGCAATCTTGAGTCCGCTTAAACCACATCGCCGGACACGGTGTTTACTGAGAACTACTTTATAAGGCGTGATTTTTCTGATTATTTTCCTGAGTTCCGTAAAAGAGAGTCCAGCGTCAAACAGTGCTGATAAGAGCATATCGCCGCTTGCGCCAGAGAAACAATCAAAATAGGCAATCTTCATCTGTTATTATTTGTCAATCAAGCAAAAGAATAACCACCTCTTCGGCTGAACATAAAAAAGGATAACGCTTAACTAAACCCTTTGCCCTAAGAATAAGTAAATCTAAACCTGAATAAGGAACAAATGCCTTATGACAATCACGACAGTCCTTATTAAACATAGGGCATTTATTACAATGTCTTGCTCTCTCTACTTCTGCGATTAAATCTAATAACAGTTTATCACAGTTCATCGTGTCCTGAAAGTTTTTATCTTTATTTAGTTCAGTCAGGGTTTTCTGGAGATTATCCACAATCTTATCACCCTTAAAAAGAGAAAATATCTCCTGATAAAGATTATAAGAAAAATATGGTTCTGTATTCCTTTTTTTATCGGCTTTCTGGATTGCTCTCATCGCAAACTCAGAGAGGCATTTGACCAGATTCTCTGCTTCTAATCTTTCATCAGGGTCAGAAGATTTTAGATATTTAGTTTTCAGGATAGATAATATCTGACCTACTTCCTTGCGATTGCGGATTTTTTCTACTAAGGAAGTGAGTTTTTTATAAGGAAATTCTCCAATGAGCGGGTCCGGGATAGAATTTATCGCCTCACTTAGTACAAACTCGGCTTTCTTGGTATCGCCATTATAAATCGACTCTCCTTTATGGTTAAATAAAACCAGAGTAGGAAGTTCAGAGATACTTAATCCGCTAATACCGGATTCTCTATAAAGTGAAAATTTTACTCTGCTCTTTTTAGCAAAGGCAATCACCTCTTCTTTTGATTCTTCACAACCATTATGAAAAGCAAGGATAACTAATCCTTTAGAAGCAAATTTCTTATACCATTTCGTTAGATGAAGCAATGGTTGTCTGGAATCACATCCACAAGGACATTGTGGACAGTTTATCATCCAGAACTCAACTGCGACCACATTCCCTTGCAAATCTTTTGCGGTAATCTCATCACCCCATAACAACTCTCCGAGATTTATATCATTAATGGTAATACTTTCTTCACTGTTAAGATAAAGAGGCAAGAATAAAAAGAGAGAAAGAAGCGATAAGAAATACTTTTGCATTATAAGATAACCCGAGCCCTTTCTGGAATATTTTACCACGACCCCGCCAAGGCTGGAACGAGCCCGCTCCCGCCCAGGCGGGACGGGAACAAGACCATTCTTATTGTTTCTACCCAGCACATAACTTATGTGCTGGGTTACTCTACAGGTAGGATTTCTTTCACTTTAGAAGCAGCAGGGGAAGATGGATATTTTTTTACCAGGGTCTTGGCTTTCTGGAAGGTCGGTTCAAACTGTGGATTTTTCTTCTGACAGTCATTGCAGGTCTTACTGAAAATGGCACATTTATTACAGCCCTTAAATTTATCCACCTCTTTTTCAATTTCCAGATATTCCTTATCCGCTTTGAGGTTATCCTGGAAGGTCTTATCCTCTTTAAGTTCTTTTAAGGCATTATCAGCGGTATTTCCAATCTCATCACCCTTAAAGAGTATTACTACTTCCTGATAAATATTAAAGCAATTAAGCGGTTCTGTATCTTTTTTCTTATTTGCCCTTCCTAATAACTTATTACCATAACCTTCAAGACGGCTGATTAACTGCTCTGCTTCTGTTTTTTCTGTTTCATCTTCAGAGTTAAGATGTTTGGTTTTTAGTGTAGTGAGAACTTTACCTAATTCTTTACGTTGTTTTATCTTTTCAACCAGGGCAGTAAGTTTCTTATACGGACCTTCGCCTACCAGGAAATCAGGTGCGGATTTCATTGCTTCATCTAATTTCTTGTCCGCTTCCGCTTCCATCGGATGTCCACTATAAGCAAGATTTCCTTTGTGGTCAAAGAGCACAAAGTGAGGAATGCCTTTGATATCTAATCCTGTAACATTTCCACCGTTATAAATATTAAAAGTTATCTTAAGTCCTTTGCATAAACTAATCACCTGTTCTTTAGTTTCGTTTCTGGTAGAGTGGAATCCCAAAAGAATAAAACCTTTGGGACTATACTTTTCATACCATTTCACTAAATGAGGCAGTGCGGCACGGCAGGACTGACACCATTTGCCCCAGAACTCAACTCCGACAACATGGTCTTTCAGGTCTTCTTTGGTAAGTTCCTCACCCATCCATAACTCACCAAAAATTATGTTATCTATGGTTACATTTTCCTGTGCCTGAAGAACCCGTATTCGTGGGATTGAAGTCATTGTAAGAGCAATGACCACAATGCCCGCTGACAATAGATATTTCTTTAACATATCGCGTCTCCTTTCATTTGATTAAATACTATAAAATATCTCTTAACAGTGCAAAAAGGCAATTATACATAAAATAAATGAGATGTCAATAAATTTCTTCTTGAACTAATCTTATAAAATCATTACGA
>JAGUXD010000141.1 GCA_020062035.1 Candidatus Brocadiia bacterium
ATTAAGGGGTTATCCTACTTTGGCAGGACTATTGTCCTAATAAATGCGGATAGGGATGTATATATATATGTATGCTTTTATGGCTCAGAACAGATTCGTCTTTACCAAGGAAATGGGTATGGTTCTAGCCTGGTTTCGCAAGAAAGTTCGTTTATCACAATTCGGACTCGCTTGAGCAGTATTGATAGATGCATCTAAGAATTGGCACGAGGTCAAAATGACCGTGGAGGTAATGGAAGAATTAAGAATACTCTGGCAACAGGTTAGACCAAAGATAAATCTAACCGCGGAATCGGCGACGATAGAAGAAACGATCTTAGTTTAGGACAGAGAAAATGGAGCGATATACCAGTATGTTTTTACAGGATAGAAAAAACTTGACCGGAGATTGCTCCTGCCAACTAAAATAACGTTTTGATAACCTCTGACAAATAAGAATATTTCATTACCTCTATTTTATTCGTCTTGATATGTTTACTGTTACCGTCAGGAATAAGGATTTTATTAAATCCTAATCTCATTGCTTCCTGGATACGGGTCTCAATTTGATTTACTGCTCTGATTTCACCACTTAGACCTATTTCGCCTGTAACGACCAATCCTTTAGGGAGCGGTTTATTTTTATAACTACTAAAGACCGCTAAGGCGATGGCAACATCTGCGGCTGGTTCATCAGTCTTCACGCCGCCAACCACATTTACATAAACATCTTGTGACCCTAAGGTAAGCCCAAGCCGTCTTTCCAATACAGCCAGAACCATCACGGTGCGATTGAAATCTACTCCGCTTACTCTTCTTGCAGGCACAGCATAATATGCCCGTGAAGTCAATCCCTGAACCTCTACCAAAAATGGCCTTGAACCAATTAGTGTAGAAACAATCACTGTCCCGGCAATTTCCTGGCCGTCCCGATGTCCATCGGGAGACTGCGAAATAAATAATTCTGATGGGTTAGCAACCTCAATCAATCCTTCTTCTTTCATCTCAAAGATACCGATTTCGTTAGTGGAGCCGAACCGATTCTTCACGGCCCGAAGGATACGGAATGACTGGAATCTGTCGCCTTCAAAATAAAGAACCGTATCCACGAGATGCTCTAAACTCTTTGGTCCAGCCAATGCGCCTTCTTTTGTAATATGACCAACTAAAAATAAGCAGACCCCTTTACGTTTGCATAGATACACCAAATCTGTTGCTGATTCTCTTACCTGAGTTAAGGTGCCGGGCGAACTCGGTATCTCCGGCTTATAAACCATCTGAATGGAATCTACCACTACCAGATTTGGCTTGTATTCCTCAATATAAGCGGCAATAATGGATGTATTGGTTTCAGAAACAAGCCAGAGATTAGGATGATTTATATTAAGCCGTTCTGCACGAAGTTTGGTTTGATAAACGGATTCCTCTGCACTGACATAAAGAACTTTTAGTCCTTTCTCTACTAATTTATTACAAACCTGAAGAAGAAGCGTGGATTTTCCGATGCCGGGTTCACCTCCGATAAGAATTGTTGTGCCTTGAACTATTCCGCCACCTGAAACCCGGTCAAATTCTTTTATATCTGTAAGTGTTCTTGCAATTGCGCGAGGTTCAATCTGATTAAGAGATAAAGGTTTCTCCTCACCTAAGGAAAAACGACTGGTCAATAGGCCAGATGAAACGACCTCTTCAATAATTGTTCCCCATTCACCGCATTCAGGGCACCTGCCGAGCCATTTCGGGCTTGCGCCACCACATTTCTGGCAGATAAAACTCGTCTTAGGTCTTTTTAACCGAGCCATAATAATAAATCAACATTGCCAGCATTGCAACTGCAGCGGTTTCTACTCTCAGAATAGAATTAACCGGCAATCGCACCGGCTGGAAGTTCCATTTTAGAGCCGTTGCAACTTCGTCTGATGTCCAATCGCCCTCAGGTCCTATCAGGTATAATATTTTACCAGAAATATTACTCTTTTCTAATACTTCTGGCAAGTATTTATTTGCCTCAGGTATCGCAATTAAACACAATGAGAAATCCTTAATAACTTTCTCTAAAGAAGCAAAAGGAATTGCTGGAGCAATCTGAAGGATTGAACTCTGTCCTGTTTGTCTTGCCGCAGAGATAGCCAATCTATGCCAGCGGTCTATCTTATGGCGCTCATTTTTAGAATCCTTATTTATCTTTACAACAGTTCGGTCGGTAATCAGGGGAATCACTTTTGAGAGACCTAACTCTGCCACTTTTTCTATGAGATAATCCATTCGGTTACCCTTGGGAATGGCGCAGGCAAGTGTGATATCCGCTCTTTGCTGAAAGCACGAGGCCTCTTTTCTGGATATAATCACCAATTCGGTCATTTTCTTCTTGCCCGAGAAAAGCACCTTTGCAAGATAGCATTGATTAGATGCATCAAATACCTCTACTAATGATTCCTGTTTTAGTCGCAGAATATTCTTAAGATGATGTGTTTGATGAGAGTCAAGAGTTATTCTTTTCCTTATGGGGGAAGTTCCCATGTCCGGCACATAAAATCTTCTTGGATGTGACATAGCAATAACTTAAACCCTTTCAGGAAAAGAGCAAGAAAAAAGAGAACTATGTTTGACTGCACCTGATGTTTTTTCTATTATCCATTGAATGCTACCATCGTGGTTAAAGGTCAAAAAGCCATCATTAGGCAGGTCAATAGCGGTAAATAAGATACTTAAGGATTATAATCTGCATACGGTCTGCCAGAGTGCGAGGTGTCCTAATATCTTTGAGTGTTTTGCTAAAGGCACGGCAACTTTTCTTATCCTGGGCGATACCTGCACAAGACATTGTCGTTTTTGCTCGGTAAAGAAAATCGCTTTTAATAAAACGATGCGTCATAATGAAGTAACAGACAACGAACCACAAATGGTCGCGCTTGCCTGTCAAAGGATGAACCTGAAACATATCGTGATTACTTCTGTAACAAGGGATGACCTGAGGGATGGCGGTGCCTCGGTATTCCATCAGACCATTTTAGAAATAAGAAAGACCTGCCCTGATACCAGAATAGAAGTTTTAACACCTGATTTTCAGGGGAAGGAAACAAGTATAAAAATTGTGGTTTCGGCTAAACCTGATATATTTAATCATAATATTGAGACCGTGAAACGGCTTTATCCGGAAATTCGACCAGAGGCAGATTATGAACGTTCCTTAAAATTACTATCTTATGTCAAGACATTAAATCCGCAGATGACCGCCAAATCCGGTTTGATGCTTGGTCTTGGCGAGACTAAGGATGAAGTTATTGACACAATGATTGACCTTAAAAATGTAGATTGCGATATAATTACATTGGGACAATACCTTCGGCCCTCCAGCACAGAAGAAACTGTCATGGTGAGGCGATACATCAGCCCTGAAGAATTTACCTTCTATCGCAATAAAGGGTTTGAGTTGGGATTTAAGCAGGTTGGCTCAGGTCCTTTTGTCCGCTCTTCCTATAAGGCAGAAGAACTATGCTGACCTTCTTTACTTCGGCTCCGCAATCCATAATTTCTCAAATCTCTCCTGATACTTTGTAATAATATCTTTATCCGCGATAAAGAGGACATTTTCGTGGTTATATTTCTCAGCGCTTTCACTCATGTTATAACTGCCTGTCATCAGTAGTTTGCCATCAAAGATAAAAAACTTGTGGTGCATTACACCATATTTATCTTTAGTTCCTTCATCTTTCTGTGGTATCTTCTTCCCGGACAGAAGTTTTATCTCAAATCCATTCTTATCAAAGTAACTCCACTGGCTGTTATTCTCTTTAATATTTTCACTGTCCATAATTAACCTGATAGTAACACCTCGTTTTTTAGCCCTTTGCAGGACCCGTGCTACATACCTTTGTGTAAAAGAATACATTACAATATCAATGCTGGATTTTGTTTCATCCATCTCTTTCATTATTCGCCTCTGAATTCCTCCATCAGGTGAGAAAAGGACATCAATAGGTTTTATTTGTATTTGTGGTTCTTCTTGTGGGGAATCCGGGTTAGTAATTACTAACACCACCCCTGAGATAACCAGTAGTAAGAATGGGAAAAGAAATTTTCTCATAACGTATCCTCCTTTTATCCACCTCACTAAATATATGATTGATTTCGTGGCTTTTTTATCTGGTAATTAGTATAATTTTATTTACTATTAAAAAGTAGTAAATA
>JAGUXD010000144.1 GCA_020062035.1 Candidatus Brocadiia bacterium
GGAGAGGTCGTTGACAAATTTAGGTTTAAAGAAGAGAACGAAAAGATTATCAAAAAGAGGAAAGCACCGGCAACCGCCAAGCCGGTCTTAATTGGTATTTCAAAATCCGCTCTCCAATCGGATAGTTTTATTGCGGCTGCCTCATTCCAGGAAACGACCAGGGTCCTCACTGAAGCCGCTATCGCAGGCAGAGTTGATACGCTCAACGGCATTAAAGAAAATGTTATTGTCGGACGACTCATTCCGGTAGGCACGACCTTCCAGGAATATCTGGATATGGACATAAGAATTTTAGATAAAAAAACTTCCAATCAGGATAATTAAAATTATAATATTTTGTTATTATGCCAACAATACAGCAATTAATTAAGAATAAAAGGGTTACCCTGAAGATAAAGTCAAAATCGCCGATACTTGGTATGTGTCCACAGAAACGGGGAATCTGTACGCAGGTGAAGACAATGACGCCTAAAAAACCGAATTCCGCTCTTCGCAAAATCGCCCGTGTTCGGTTTTCTAATAACAGAGAAGCAACGGTCTATATCCCCGGCGAGGGTCACAATCTTCAGGAACACTCTATGGTTTTAGTGCGTGGTGGTAGAGTTCGTGATTTGCCTGGCGTTCGCTACCATATTATCAGAGGTGTTCTGGATTGCACAGGTGTAGAGAAAAGAAAAAAAAGTCGCTCTAAATACGGCACTAAAACACCCAAATAACTATGCCAAGAAAATATAAATCATTAAAACACTTATTAAAAGCAGACCCTAAATATAATGATAAGTTAATGGGACGTTTTATTAACTGCATTATGGTTGAAGGTAAAAAGAGCCTTGCCCAACGATTATTATATGATGCGCTTAACTCTTTAGAAAAGAAATTGCCCGAAACAAACCCTGTAGAAGTGTTTAATAAGGCGATTACGAATGTCAAACCCAGAATAGAAGTCAAATCAAAAAGGATTGGTGGTGCAACTTACCAGGTGCCTACTGAGGTCTCTTCTGACCGACAGATTTGTTTAGCAATCAGATGGCTCCTCCAGGCAGCTCGTAAAAAAAGGGGAAAGCCATTTCATCTCAGATTAGCCGATGAATTATCTTCGGCTTATAAAAACGAAGGCGAAGCTATTACTACAAAACAAAATGTCCACAAGATGGCCGAGGCAAACAAAGCCTTTGCTCATTTTGGTCTTCGACAACGTCGTTAAAATGCGTCTTGAGTCTTGACGCAAGACGCATAACATCTTTGCGCTAAAATTCTTGTGAAGCATTTCCGTAACATCGGTATTATTGCACATATTGACGCTGGTAAAACCACCCTCACCGAACGCATCCTTTTTTACACCGGCAAAGAATACACTATCGGCGAGGTAGACCAAGGAACTGCCACAATGGACTGGATGGAAGAAGAACAGAAACGAGGAATCACCATCACAAGCGCAGTAACTACCTGCTACTGGAAGCCCAATCTATCCTCTGCAATACCGACAGATTCAGAATATCGGCTTAATATTATTGATACCCCGGGCCATGTGGATTTTACTGCAGAAGTGGAGCGTTCTTTAAGGGTGCTTGATGGCGCAATTGGTGTCTTCTGCGCAGTAGGCGGTGTTGAAGCCCAATCCGAAACCGTCTGGCACCAAGCAAACCGCTACCATATTCCCCGTCTTGTCTTTGTTAATAAACTTGACCGCATCGGCTCTGATTTCTTTGCAGTCCTCTCTCAGATGTCTGAAAAACTTGATACCTGTCCACTTGCTCTCCAAATCCCTTTAGGTAAAGAAAAGGAGTTTTACGGTGTCGTTGATTTAATAAGGATGAAAGCAATCCTCTTTGGCGAAGCAATGGACGATAAGACATTTCGGCTAATAAATATCCCATCAGATACATTATTCATTGCTCAAAAATATCACGAGAAACTGATAGAAACCCTATCCGAAAAAGATGATGCTATATTAGAACCCTATCTTGCGGGAAGAGAAATACCGCTACATAATCTAGTCTCCTCCATTCGCAAACTAACTCTATCCTGCAAAATTACGCCTGTTTTCAGCGGCTCGGCAATTAATAATATCGGAATCCAACCCCTTTTAGACGCTATCTGCGCCTATTTACCAAGTCCCTTAGACCTTGCACCTCTCTGTGGTCTTAACTCGGAAATAAACAAACCCGCCTTTCGTAAACACAGTCCAGATGAGTATCTTTCTGCATTGGTTTTCAAGACCATGACTGAAAGATATGGAGAATTATCATATCTAAGAATTTACTCAGGACAATTAGAACAAGGCAAGACCTTATACAATCCCCGAACCAATAAAAAAGAACGAATAAGCAAACTATTTTTAATGCACGCTAATCAGCGTGACGCTATAAATTCCGCACAAGCTGGCGAGATTGTCGCTGTAATCGGACTAAAAAATACCGCAACCGGCGATACACTTTGTGATACCAGACATCCCATTGTCTATGAACGGATGGTTTTTCCAGAGCCGGTTGTTGTAATTGCGATAGAGCCGAAGACATCTGTCGAGCGCGATAAACTCGCTTTTGCCTTGTCTAAATTAGCCCACGATGACCCGACCTTTCAGGTAAAAACCGATGAAGAAACAGCCCAGACAATAATCTCAGGAATGGGAGAACTCCATCTGGAAATTATCAAAAATAGAATCCTTAATGAGTACAAAGTTATGGCAAATGTTGGAGCGCCTCAGGTCGCTTATAGAGAAACGATTCTTCACTCCGTTGAAGGACAGGGAACCTTTAACCGAAAGATAGCCGATAAAGAGCATTTTGCCTCCATTTCTCTCAGGATAGAACAGGACAAATCTATTACTAAACCGAGCGTGCATAATTTAACCGACGATGCGACTCCTAAACAATTTTTACCTGCAATAGAAGACGCCATAAAAAGTTCGCTCACATCCGGAAGGCTCGCGGGTTATCCTTTGATTTATCTTAAAGTCAGCATCATATCTGCTGGTGTGCATGAGCAAAAATCATCTGAGATTGCCTTTTCTGGTGCGGCTTCTATCGCACTCCAGGACGCCCTTAAAAAGACACCCAGTATTCTCCTTGAACCAATTATGAAGTTTGAAATCCTGACCCCTGAAGCAAATATGGGAGATGTAATAAATGACCTTAATAAACGAAGAGCCACCATAGAATCTGTGGAGATGCTTGGCCAGAGCCGTCGTATCCACGGCAAAATTCCGATTGCAGAGACCTTTGGATATGCTAATGTCCTACGCTCCATTACCAGTGGAATGGGTTCATACACATTAGAACCAGCCGATTATCAACCACGATTATCAGGAGCAGCCAGTAATTAGGGTCTGCTGAAAAATGATTTTATATCTTATTAAACGAATGGGCTTTTTCCGTCAGCCCAATGGCTTGGTTTTTATCTTCGTTCCCTTATCGTCTTAACTCGTCTATATCCTTGCTAATACCTCCCACGGCACTAAGCCACTTAATTTTATCCAGTGGTTATCATAATTTAATTTCCAGCCATACGGCAGTATTTCCTTATACCATTTCTATCTGATATTACAAGAGTTATAGAAATATTTGGAGTTTTTCAGTATGCCCTAAATAATGGCTCATATTCTTATCCTGACATCTACTACCTTGCATTTATTTGCCTCTGGATAAAGCATCACTGGATTGAGGTCTAATTCCTTGATTTCATGGCAATCCGTCAGGAGTTTTGATAATCTCATAATAATATCCAGAAGTTTATCCAGATTTATACCTTTTTGTCCTCTCACTCCTTCAAGAACTTTATAGCCCTTTATGGATTGGAGCATCTGAATTGTCTCTGAATATGTGAGAGGATTTACAGCAAAGGCAACGTCTTTAAGAACCTCTACAAATATTCCGCCTAAGCCGAACATTATTAAATGCCCTAAGTTTTCTATGTAATTAGCACCAATAATTACCTCTGTCCCTTCTGTCAGGTATTCCTGAACAAGATATTTAGCATCTAATTGACCAAATCGTTTCTTGATATTTCCCACCTCTTGAGATAGTTGTTCTTTGTTTGTGATATTAAGTATTACTGCGGATTGCTCGGTCTTGTGAATAATCTCTGGAGACAACACCTTGATTACACAGGGATAGCCCACATAATCACAAGATATAAGAATATCATCAGGATTATCTACGATAACAAACTTGGCAGTGGGTATTTTATAATTATACAATACGCCCATTGCTTCACCGAGTGAGAGGAATTCTCTTTCTACTCTTTGTCGGATGGTGTCCTTTGTTGCTTCTTTATTTACATCTTTGAATTCTGATATCCTAATCTCCTGTTTTTCTGATACCCTTCGGCGATACTCTCCATATTTCGTCAGGGCGACAAGCGCCTTTGCAGCGGTTTCTGCTAAATCATAAGACGGCAGATCACTGTCTTTGATAATCGCAACCGTTTCTGCCCATTGCTTTTTGTCGGTCATTGTGTTTACTACTATCGGCTTTGAGGACACCTGGGCAATTCGCTTCATCTGGTTTGCTACACCGAGACAATCCACAAAGAATGGCGTAACAAAGTTAATCAGGAGCGAATCAATATTCGGGTCAGAAAGCAGTGTCTCTATCGCAAGAGCGAATTCTTTAGGACCAGCGGTTGCCAGAACATCAACCGGGTTATTGATACTTGCCTCAGGAAAGAGATTTGTCTTCAGATTATATTTGGTTTCTTCAGAAAGTTCAGCAATAGTAAGACCGGCTTCAATACACTCATCTGTGGCGATAATTGCAGGTCCGCCGGTATTGGTAATAATTCCGACCCGTGGGCCCTGAGGAATTGGTTGCGAGGCAAAGGCAATTGCGGACTGGCAAATTTCCTCCTGGTCCTTAAACGAGATAATTCCGCATTTATTGAATATGGCTTCTATGGCAGTGTCTGCCTTCATCAGAGCGCCGGTATGAGAGGCAACCGCTTTAGCGCCCATTGCGGTTCTCCCTGTTTTCATTCCCAGGATAGGTTTATGCGAAGTTATCTCTTTTGCTATCCTGATAAATTCTTGCGGCTCGGCTAAACTTTCTATGTGAAGGATAATTACTTTTGTGTTTGGGTCCTGCCCAAAGTATTGTAAGATTTCCGGAATAGAAATATCTGCGGCGTTGCCATTTGAGGCATACATCCTGATGCCGACATCAAGTTGCGATAATCTCTGATTGAGCACCTCACCCACTCCGCCACTCTGGGCTAAAATAGAGATATAGCCGGGCTTGATACGGGTAAAAGTGAAGTTAGCATAGACCGGATTGTTTTTTTCAGTATTCATCACGCCCTGGCAGTTCGGACCGAAGATGCGGATATTATATTTCTTGCCTATTTCAACGATTTGTTTCTCTAATTCTATACCCGCACAGCCGATTTCCTTAAAGCCGGCAGTATTGATGATGACCACTTTTACACCCTTTTTGCCGCAGTCCTCCATAACCTGCGGAACCATAGTATTTTTTACTACAATATGCGCCAGGTCAACATCAGCAGGAACCGTAGTGATAGAAGGATATGCCTTCAAGCCATTTATCTCCGAGTCTTTCGGATGAACCGGATAGATAGGACCTTTGTAGCCGATGTCTTTCAGATTCTGGGTGATGCGGTAACCGATGGTGAGAGGTCTGTTTGATGCGCCAATAACGGCAATTGATTTCGGGAAAAACAGATGGTCTAACATAAAAATCCTTTGCAGTTCTTTTTATCTCTGGAACAGGTCAACAAATTTCTCAAACGAACGGTTGTAGGTCTTTTCCACTTCTTTCGGAAATAAGCAAGCCGGCAGTTCATTATTCTGTCTGTGATAATGCAGACACTCACAGCAAAAACCCTTTTTAGAACAGTTAGTATAGGTGCAATTACAATACGAGAGATTTGTTTTATGATTAGGACATTCTTTTCTCATATTTTACTTTCTCTCTGGCAGTATAGGAAAGTATAAACAAGAATACAGGATATAGAACACAGAACACAGTCCCACTGGGACTGTATTCTGTGCTCTTATTTTGTTCCGAATAGCCGAATCGCCTCAGGATATGCCTCTTTCTCTGCCTCAAATACCCTTTGGGCTAATCTTTCTACGGTATCGTTTTCTAATACAGGAACTTTCCTTTGCAGGATAATCGGTCCTGTATCATAAGTATTATCTGCGAAATGGACCGTGCAACCGCTCTCTTTTACACCTGATTCTAATACTGCTTTGTGGACCTTCTCATAATAAAATCCTTTACCGCCGAAATCAGGCAGAAGTGCTGGATGAATATTCATCACTTTACCCTGATACTCAGAAGGGATTATAAAAAGATGAATAAATCCAGCCATTGTAATCAGGTCTATCGGATATTGTTTAAGGATATTAGTAATTACCTGACTGAACTCTTCTGGTGATTTATATTGTTTGCGTTCAATTAAATAAGCAGGGATATTATGCCTTTTGGCTCGTTCTAAGCCGTAGGCATCTTTTTTACTGGAAATAACCACCTGTATCTTCGCAGGAAGTTTATCCTGGGCAATCAGGTCTATGAAGTTTTGCAATGTCCTACCTGAACCTGATAACAACACCGCTAAATTTACTATTTTCATAAATATCCATGAACAAGGACATCAGGATTTAGATATTTGACCTCTATGTTTTTTAGTTGTAGAGCACGGATAATTTTCTCTATTCCTTTACCTTCAACCGGTGTTTTACTTTCTTCAGCACCGATTATTTTAGGTGCGATAAAAACATAGACCTCATCAACGAGCGTATTATCAAAAGCGCTTCCTAAAACCTCGCCGCCTCCTTCTATCATTATCTTGTTTATGCCTTCTTCAGCCAGTATCCTTAAAATGCCTACTAAATTTAGATATTTACCTCTTTTAGGCACAACAAACACCTGACATCCCTTTTGTTCCAATCCTCTTATTTTATTCTTTGGTGCTGAAGACGAAACCATCAGATAAACCGTACCCTGTAATAATGTCTTAATGATATTAGAATTCAAGGGCAATCTCGCATTACTATCCAGAATGATTCTCGCTGGATTTGGGATTTGGAATTTGGGGTCTTGTGGTAGTAATGTAGGATTATCCTTTTCTACTGTATTAATACCGACCATAATTCCTCTCATTTTAGAGCGTAACCTTCTCGCATAATCACGGCTCTTTTGTGAGGTAATCCATTTGGATTCCCCTTTGGGAGTGGCAATTTTACCATCCAATGTCATTGCCCATTTAGCAACTACATAAGGCAATCTCTTCTGATGCAACTTGAAGAATGCCCTATTAATATTTTTTACTTCTTCTTGTAAGATACCCTGTACTACCTTGACACCGTGTCTGTTTAGAAATCTCATCCCTTTGCCTTTCACTAAAGGATTAGGGTCAGTTGTAGATATAACAACCTTTTTTATACCGGTTTGCACAATGGCAGGTGCACAAGGAGGGGTCTTGCCAAAATGGACGCAAGGTTCCAAGGTAAGATAAAACGTGGCGCCTTTTAATTGTTTGGGGGTCTTAACGGAGTTGATTGCATTAATCTCAGCGTGAGGACCGCCAAAATACTGGTGAAACCCTTTGCCGATAATGCGGTTATTCTTAACAATAACTGCTCCGGCTAAGGGATTCGGCTCAACAAACCCTTCACCTTTTAGGGCAAGACCCAGAGCCCATCTCATATATCTTTCGTGATTCATAAGCAAGGGTTCAAAAGTTAAAACACCTTGAACATTTTTATTATCACCAAATCCCTTACCCATTGTTTTACCGTTTTGTCATCAATCTTATTCACTGCTTCTTTCAGGTTCTTTACCATCTCCCAGATTTTAGCGGTAGCATTTTTAATCGCTTCCGGATGCTGTTTGATATACCATTCTTCCCATTCTTCAACATTTCGTCCGTTAAATTGTTGGATGAGGTTGCTCATCTGACCGACTACTTTAGAACGTGTGCCTTGTGCATTCTGGTTGGCAAGATTAATAATTTGCGTAACATATTTGGGAAACTCCGGCGTCTTAATATCCAGTGACTGCCTGATTTCTTCGTTAGTTAGTTTAATCTTCATTTAACTACGCTTTCTTTTTATCATGAATCGTATAAGCTAATTCCCTATGCGGGTAAATATCCGAATTGTTTATCTTTGAGCCGAAGCGTAGTTTTTTCGGGTCTACTTTCTTATCAAACTTTATTGTGTCCTTGAAGACATAGGGTAATTCGGCAATGGCTTCTTTGAAGTTAATGATATGTTTAGATTGTTTGATAATCTCAAATTCAGTATCATTAAAAAGGGTTTGTTTGGATATGCCGATTTTATCTTTTATCAAAGGCAGAAATTCCTCATTAATTTCATAGCCGATGGAATTTCGTTCTAAATATCTGGAGGTTAAGGTAGTTGTGCCACTGCCCAAAAACGGGTCAAGAATAGTATCACCTACAAAACTGAACATCTTAATAAGCCGTTTGGGTAGTTCCTGTGGGAACATTGCTAAGTGTTTATCCTGTTTCTCCCCGGCAAAGTTCCAGTGCCCGTAAAAGTATTTATTCCATTCCTCAATGGTCATTTTTGATTTCTCCCGAATGGCTTTAGAAGGATAAGGCGGTTTGCCTAATTTCTTAAAGATGAGGATGAATTCATAATCTAATTTTATGATACCATTACGGGGATAAGGAAAAGAACCCATAATACTTGCTCCGCCGGTAGTGTGACAGGTGGTAACCTTCTGCCAGATAATAGCGCCCATATAATCAAACCCGATGGTCTCGCAGAATTTGATTATCTCGGTGCGGATGGGAATAATCTTATAGCGTCCATAATAAATAGAACGGGCAAATTGATCCCCAATATTAATACACAGACGACAGCCCTTGTGCAGAACCCGATTACATTCAGACCAAACCAAATTAAGATTGTTTATATATTCCTCGTAGGTGTCATTAAAACCAATCTGGCTCCCGTTACCATAGTCTTTTAATTGCCAGTAAGGTGGAGAGGTAATAATAAGATGAACTGATTCTGAATTGACTTCTTTCATCTGGCGGGCATCGCCGATTATGATTTTGTGGGCTGTTTTCATTTAGGTGTTTTATACGATATTTTGGATTTCATTTTGATACTATTTTATACATTAACCATTTTATTTTGTCAAGTTTCTTCAGCTCTTGAACTTCTCTAACAAGCAGTTATTCCGGTATTTTTTGGTCTCCATCGGCACATCGTCGCTGAGTTTTTCTGCGGACGTGCCCTTTCTTGGCGAATACTTGAAAACATATATCTTGGAAAACCGAGCCTCTTTAACTAAAGAAACGGTATCCTGGAAATCTTCATCTGTTTCAGTAGGAAAGCCAACGATAAAGTCAGATACAATCTTTATATCAGGCATCAGTTCCTTTGCCTTATGCACTATTTCCAGATATTCCTTACGGGTATATCCCCGGTTCATCATCTTAAGAATCCTGTTAGATCCGGATTGGGCCGGCATATGCAATGTCTTCTTGACCTCAGGCAATGCTGCCATCGTTTCCAGTAACTCGTCAGTAACATTAGCAGGATGAGAAGTAAAGAATGAAATGACTAATCCTTTTGAACCCTTGAACTTTTTGAACCCTTGAACCTTTTGAACCCTGCCTAATTCTTTCAAAAGCGATGACAAGGTTACTTTATCGCCTAATGACTTGCCGTACGAGGTTACATTCTGTCCCAGAAGGGTGATTTCCTTAACTCCCTTATCCAGCAATGAACTAACCTCCGGTATGATTTCTTCGGGCTGACGGCTGATTTCTCTACCGCGGACATAAGGAACGATGCAATAACTACAGAAATTATCACAGCCACGCATTATCTGAACATAGGCGCTTTTATTATCAGCCAGATAAGTCTCGTGAGAATATTTTTCTGTTTTAAGTAACCCTTCTTCATCAGCACACACAATCCTGTCAGAACCATTTGTTATTATCCTTTCTATGAGACCAACAATACTTTTATACCGATGCGGACCGCAGACCAGAGAAATATGAGGGAGACGCTCAAACAGCCTTTCCTTGTCCTTCTGAGCCATACAACCGATGATGCCGATAATCAAATTGGGCTTCTTTTTCTTGAGATGTTTTAGATTACTTACTCTGGAATAGACCCTTTCTTCCGCGTGTTTTCGGACACTGCAGGTATTTACCAGAATCACATCTGCATCTGATTCTGATTGGGCCGGTTGATATCCGACGCTCAGTAGAGAGCCGGTAATAATTTCAGAATCTAATTTATTCATCTGACATCCGAAGGTCTGGATAAAAACGCTTTTGGCAGACATATTACTTAAAGTATAGGTCCGAAGGACTCCTTCGGAGAAAGTATAAATCACAGACCCCGACCCCGATTTCATCGGGGGGTCGGGGTCTGTAGTTACGAAGTTTTCTTATGATAAATAATATTTTGGTAATGTTCTATAATTCCTGTAAAAATAATTGCTAAGTGTATCGCTTTAATATGATATTCACGAGATTAATTAAAGAAAGGAGGATACACTTATGGGTAAAAGGATACTACATAGCGAAGAGTTTAGCAAGGAATTTATGGAGTCATTAGTGGAAGTGAA
>JAGUXD010000122.1 GCA_020062035.1 Candidatus Brocadiia bacterium
GCTAATGAAAGGATCTGGATTATGCTGGGACTGAGTGCGATGAATCTGAAAACGGCGGCATCAAGGATATAGACGAGTTAAGACGATAAAGGAACGAAGATAAAAACCAACCCATTGGGCTGACGGAAAAAGTCTATTCGTTTAATAAGGTATAAAATCATTTTTCAGCAGACCCTAATTTAAGATTGACTGAATAAGATTAAATTAGTATTGTATTGGTATTATTAAAATGTACAAGCATATTTTAATCAAGGTTCCGAATTGGTTGGGTGATGCGGTAATGTCGCTACCTACTATCAAAGGCGTTCGCTTTCTTTTTCCGGAAAGTTTTATCGCGGTTCTGGTAAAATCAGAATTAGCAGACCTCTTTAAGCACGATGAAAACATTCAGGAGGTGATTACTTACGAGTCCAAACGAGGCATAAAACGGCTCGGTGAGGATTATAAGATAATAAAACGTATCAAATCTAAGGGTTTTGATATGGCGTTGATTTTACCGCGTTCATTTCATTCAGCACTGATTGGATATTTAAGTAAGATACCACACCGTATTGGTTATTCGGCTGATAAAAGATGTTGGCTTTTAACACAGACCTTAGAGCGCACTAAAGAAGTCCTCCAACAACACCGGGTTTATTATTTTCTCAATCTCTTGAATATCTGGAATAGACCTGTTCCATTTTCCGCTCCACGGATTACTATTCCCAAGACAACAAGAAAATGGGTATCTAATAAATTGTCCTGCCACGGCGTGATTGATAAGGGCACTTTAATAGGTTTTAATCCCGGTGCTACCTATGGCTCGGCAAAATGCTGGTTTCCAGAGCGATATATCCAATTAGCAAAAGAACTTATTAATAAGAAAAAGGTAAAGATAATCCTGTTCGGAAGTCCATCTGAAGAAAAACTTAATTCCTACATTAATTCTGAGATTAATCATCCAAATGTTCTGAATTATACAGGTAAAACCATGATGCTTGAAATGGCGGGTCTGTTATCATCCTGTAAGTTATTAGTAACAAACGATACCGGAACAATGCATGTTGGGTCTGCGGTAAGAATACCAGTTGTGGCTCTCTTTGGTCCGACTGACCCTGTAACAACATCGCCTTTTGGCAACAACCACATCATTATCCGTAAAGAAGTGTCTTGTAGTCCCTGTCTTAAGAGGACATGTCCTTCTGACCATCGCTGTATGAAGTCCATTTCTGTAGAAGAGGTCTATAAGTCCTGCGGGAAGTATTTATAATATCCGGTTCTGCAAAGGCGGGATAGAATCTTTTCTGACATTACGTCGGGATGCCCGCTCCGCCTCGGTGGAGATGAGGCGAGGAAAAGGAAGGTATTATTTTGCTCCATAATTTTGGTTGATTTTAGAGTAAAATATTAGTAAAATTATTCTGAATGTTACCAAAACATAGAACATTTTGGGGATTGTCTTTGAGATTATTTCAATTTGCCAGGTCGTATTTAGGACTTATTATTATTACGGTTATAATCATCGGGCTTTATACAGCCATTTCTCAAGGTCGCTGGCTTCTGGTAAAGCCGTTAGTCAGTTCATTTCAGGATCTCACTGGAACATATAGTCTCGGTGGCCCTGCAAAACAGGTTCAAATCGGAACTATTACCATTCCTTTTGAGAAATATTTGCAAGGAGCCACCATAAGACAAACGCTCATCAATATCGGTTGGTTTGCCTTAATTTTAAGTATTCTGGTAGCGGTGTTGAACTATCTGAAAGAGTATTTACAGGAATATGTAAGTTTAAGGGTAGTGATTGATGTGCGGAATCGTTTATGTTCTCATTTGCTCAGACTTTCTTTAAGGTTTTTCAGCGATAAAAAGAGCGGCGACCTCCTCTCGCGTCTTACAAATGATGTTTCATCCTGTCAAATGGCAATTAATCTCCTCTTCGGAGATATTATTCAGCAACCTCTGATGATAATTATTGCCTTTGTTTATATGTTTATTCTAGATTGGCAACTTGCCTTAATTGTTCTGGTTTTGATACCGTTTTTGATATTTCCGGTTCTTTTATTCGGCAATCGTATTAGAAAATCCAGGAAGAAAAGTTTAGCCAAATTGGGTGAAGTAACTGAATCTATGCATCAGATGTTTTCAGGTATAAGAATAGTAAAGTCATTCCAGATGGAAGATGGCGAGATTAATGAATTAGAGAAAGAAAATAAATGGTTTTTAAGAAAATCGCTCAGAATGGTGCATGATAAGGCGTTAAGTTTGAGTTTAGTAGAGTTAATCGGTGCAGGTTTAGTTTTATGTGTATTATTCGGTGCTGTTTATCTGATAAAAATCGGACGGCTTGATATCCCTCTGGCAATAACTTTTCTGGTGTATCTGTTGACATTTATTAAGCCCTTGCGGGTTATTGCCAAGAGTTATAATACCCTGCAGGAATCTTTGGGAGCCGCAGAACGTATCTTTGAACTGATGGAGCATAGGCCGGATATTATTGACGACTCGGATGCGATTGAACTTAAAGAATTTAAGAACGAAATTATATTCAAAAACCTTTCCTTTGTTTATAATTCAGGTGAAGAAGTAAATATGGAGCAAAATAATACCCTTCCTTTTCCATCCCGACGTAATGTCGGGAGAGAGCCGGCATTGAGAAATATTAATATTAGAGTGAAACGCGGAGAGACCGTAGCGATAGTAGGACCAACCGGCGCTGGTAAGTCCACATTTCTGGATTTACTTTGTCGCTTTTACGAGCCAACCTCTGGCGATATTGAAATTGATGGAGTAAGCATTACAAAGATAAAGCATAGGTTCTTATTAAAACATATTGCAATTGTCTCTCAAGAAACATTTTTGTTTAACGAGAGTATTCGGAATAATATTAGTTATGGGAAACCTGAGGCGAGTTTAGAAGAAATTCGTAAAGCCGCAGATGCGGCTTATATCGCTGATTTTATTGAGACACTACCTCAAAAATACGAGACGTTAATAGGCGAAAGAGGTGTAAAACTCTCAGGGGGAGAGCGTCAAAGATTGGCAATTGCCCGGGCTATTCTTAAAGACCCGCAGATTCTGTTGTTAGACGAAGCAACTTCGGCGATTGATTCGGAAAGCGAAAAGATAGTGCAATCTGCGATTAATAACCTGATGAAAAACCGAACGACTTTTATTATCGCCCATCGGCTTTCTACGATTCAGCATGCTGATAGAATTATTGTTTTAGATAAGGGTGAGATTGTGGAAGAAGGACAACACGATGACCTGCTTAAAAAAGGTGGATTATATAGTAGGTTGGCGTTAGAGAGAGTGTGTAACCGGTAGTAATAATTATGAAATTCCAAGAAGTTATAGGCAATGTCGCAGTAGCAAGTATTCTGGTAATTACCTGTGTAATCATATTAATCGGAATTACTGTTTCAACATATAATCAGGTAAAGACGAGATTAGAGCATTGCTATCTTAATGACATTCGCGCCAAGATGATTGCGAATCTCGGACTGGAGCATTCTATAAACGAAATCAAACATCTTGATTTTGATGATTTGGTGGACATAAAAAAGGTTAAAAATAATAAGGGTAGTTGGTTTTATTTCGGCGAGGATTTAAATAAAGACGGCTTATTAAACCGTGGTGAAGATGTAAATAATAATAATGTCCTTGACAGAGAAA
>JAGUXD010000014.1 GCA_020062035.1 Candidatus Brocadiia bacterium
CTTAAATATTTTCATAACTCATATCCTCCTTTAAGAGGAATTATAGTCCCGCTTTAGCGGGATTATCTAAAGCAAGGACTTTTTGGACAGCATGAGTTATAATAACATAATTGAACAGTTATCTACCTTTTTTCTTCTGCCCGGGCGGTTCTTTTTTAGTATGACCCGGCGGGGTTGTTTGGGGCTTGGTATGTCCTGGTGGAGTTCTAATGTGTCCGGGCGGAATATGTCCTAATCTAGGCGGTAATCTGTGCGTCTCCACATAGACCCATGGTCCATTATAAGAGGAACTATAAAACCATTTGTCGTTAGAGTAATAATACCATAAATCAAGATAAAAGAAGATTGGGTATCCCTTTACATAATAAATATCAGGCGCGGCATCAATAAGAAGAAGGTCAGGCCGGGCGCTAAATACAGGAGGTGCAATATCAACGGTTGCCCTACCAGCAGAACCAGAGGTAGTCCCAACACATCCCATCAAAAGAGCACCTGATAAAAAAGTTAGTATAGTTATTCTAACTCGCTTCATATTTCAGAACTGTGGCTGTTCCTTCTATTACCGGAACACCGGTTTGATTATATACAGTTGTCTTTAATTTAAGTATCTTCTTTTTATCTATTTTTTCTATTACTTCGCACTCAGCCGTGAGGGTATCTGCGATTTTCACCGGCGCCTTGAATTGAAGTTCCTGGGAAAGATAAATCGTATTAGGTCCGGGTAGTTTTGTGCCAAGGACCGTAGAGATAAAACTTGCGCAGAGAAAACCGTGGGCAATTCTGGTCTTAAAAAACCCATTTTTAGCGAATTCCTCGTTGATATGAACCGGATTAAAATCTCCTGAGACACCAGCGAAATTATAGATGTCCGCCTCGCTGATGGTCTTGGAAAATGTCGCCTTATCGCCGACTTTTATATCCGCATATTTTAGTTCACTCATTATTTACCTCATTTGAACGTTTTATAATCCACTCACTTAATCTCGGGCATATTTCTTTCTGGGAACGTGAAGAAACAAATATTCCGATATGTCCTGTAGGGAATGAAGCGATTTCTTTATCATCGCTTGCGATATAATCAGTAAAGTTTCTGGAAGAGGCCGGCGGCACTAAATGGTCATATTCTGCAAAGATATTCAGAACCGGCATCTTGATATTCTTTAGGTTGACGGTTTTATTGCCGATTTGTAATTTGTTCTGGATAAGCAGGTTCTTCTGATAACAATCCCTGATAAATTGTTTCCATGCCTCGCCGACCTGGTCAGGGGAATCAAAAATCCATTTCTCCATCCGCACAAAGTTCTTTACAAAATCCGCATCATCAATATTTATCATAAATCCGATGTATTTATCAAGCATCAGACGAAAGGGGTTCATCAATAGAAATCCGATATTCATAAATTCGCCCGGAATATTCCCGAATGTCTCAGCTATTTTATCCACATCTAACCTCCGAGACCAGATATGCAATAAACCAGTATCTGTATCAAAATCAATTGGTGCGACAATGGTAACAAGGTTCTTAATCTTATCAGGATGCAATGCGGAGTAGATTGCGGAAAAAGTTCCGCCCTGACAGATTCCTGCAATAGTTAATTTAGATGTGCGACAGCGTTGCAAAACCTCGTCAACTGCATTATTGAGATACCCTTCAATATAATCTTCCAGAGTAATAAATTTGTCCATTGCTGTTGGATAGCCCCAATCTATAATATAAACATCTATCCCTTGGTTCACAAGATAGCGGATGATACTACGGTCCGGCTGAAGGTCAAGCATATACTGGCGATTGACTAATGCATAGACCATTAGTACCGGCGGAGAATGGGGTTCCTTTTTTACCGGGATATAATGGAAAAGCCGCATTTTATCTTCCTGATACACAAGTTCTGATGGTGTTGTGCCGACTGAGGTATCTAATGGATTGGTCAGGATTTCTATTCCTTTCAGGAATTTTCTTTGCAGTCGGTCTATTTCTTCGGAGATATTTATTTGGGGCTTTGCGGTTTGTGTCTCTGTCATTTTTACCTCCCTTACTTCTTCGCAGATGTATTTTTAAGCAGTTTCTCTAATTCTTTTATCCTCTTTTTGAGATTATACACCTCTTTATGAACATCGTCCAGTTCGCTTCGTGTTATAATTGGAGTGGACTTAAGGGATTCCTCTATCACTTCAAAATGACGTTTGCGGAAATCCATATAAGCATCAAGCGTCGTGCTGAGCACCTGACTGAAGGCCGGGGTTTTGAATAACTGATGAAATCTATCCTCAAATGTTTTAATCAGGACATCGTAAAACTCTTTATATTTTTCCTGAGAAACTTCTCCTTTAAGAATAGAAGATGCCTTTTTAGAAAGTTCTTCTATTGACTCTTTGCCAGGTGAATATAAGACAAATGTAAAATCAACAATTGCCCCGCAATATTTAATAAACGAGTCCACGCTCTTGTGGATTTTTTCTAATACCTGTCTTGAGGGTCCAATCATCGGCATATTGATGAATTTACCGAAAGTTGTTTCATAGCCCCTCAAAAAGGCACTATAGAAGTCCTTATATCTTGAAGGGTCCGACCTTCCCTTTACCATCTCATCAAATTCCCGAGAGAGTTTACGCCAGTTCTCTATGAATGGCTGATAGTTCTGGGTATAGAATTGCGAGAAGTTTTCCATTGACTTCTTTATTACTTCATTCATATCGCTTATATTATCCTGACCAAAACCAGGAACCGGGAAACCGAATAACTTACCAAATAGTTCCTTCTGGCAATCAATCCAGATATTTAGAATATTCTTCGTTGTTTCAGGTGAAGAAGGGACATTTCCAGCCATATCATTCCAGGATTTAAAAAGTTTCATATAAATATCAGCCGCATCTACAAATTTAGGATAGACCTCTCCAAAAACACCGCTTAACGGAATTGAAGAAAACCGCTTTGCCATATCGTCATAGAGTTTAAACCATGGCGGGACAAAACTACTTAAGTGTTCCTGACTGAACACGGGTCGCGTGAAGGCATCAGCAAACTTATTCCACATCTCAAACCAGGGATTTGAGAACCCTTCTTTTTGTTGCGTTTCTTCTGACATGACACCACTGGGATGGAGTTTATCTCCCTCTTGGCGAGACTGCGGTTCAACCTTACTTTTCTTCCTCTTCTCTTCTGTCATAATATTCCCTTTATTTTACTTTGCTCAATCTAATATTTTTTATAATAATTTATTATTTGTAATAAATAAGTCAATATAAAATGAAGGAATTATCTTTATTTTTATCTTATTTAGATGTGGAATGTGGTTTAAGCAAAAATACACTCCAGTCATACAGTTCAGATATAGAGTTATTTATAAAATGTCTTTCCAGAGAAATAACTCCTCATGAGATTAGTTCAGCAGATATATATAAATTCATTCAGTCTCAAAGGGCAAAAGGTTTTTCTGCGAATACCATCGCGAGACGGCTCGTTGCTATCAAGATGTTCTTTCGTTTCCTCATTGCAGAAGGTTATCTTAAGAAAGACCCAACTTGTTTAGTAGATAAGCCAAAGGTCTGGAAACGACTGCCTGATACACTTTCTTACATCCAAATAGAGAATATCCTTAATGCCTGTCCGGCTTCTGAGAGAGAGAAACCATTGGAGATAAGAAATCGTGCGATATTAGAATTGCTCTATGCAACCGGCGCCCGGGTCTCGGAACTCGCTTCGCTGAAAATAACAGATGTGAATTTAGACGTCGGCTATATCAGATGTTTTGGCAAGGGTAATAAGGAGCGAATCGTGCCGATTGGCGAAGTCGCTACTCTCTATCTAAAAAAATATCTTGATGAAACCAGACCATTATTACAGAAGATGACCTCTCCTGAGAACCTATTTCTATCACATCGTGGCAGAAAATTAACCCGTGAGACGCTCTGGCGAATCTTTAGATATTATGCCAGACTTGCCGGAATCAGAGGCAGGGTCCATCCGCATCTATTAAGGCATTCATTTGCAACACACCTTTTAGAACGAGGCGCAAATATCAGATATGTCCAGGAAATGTTAGGACACGCCAATATCACCACTACACAAATCTATACTCACATAGACAAGGAACGACTCAAGGAAATACACAGAAAATACCACCCCAGGGCATAGACCGTATAGCGTATAACGTAGGGCATACTGAAAAACTTCAAGCATTTCTACAACCCTTGTAATATCAGATAGAAATGGTATGATGTGACTGTTTTCCAATTATAGTATTCTAATTTCTTGACAGTATAGGTCCAAAGGACTCCTTTGGAGAAAG
>JAGUXD010000140.1 GCA_020062035.1 Candidatus Brocadiia bacterium
CTCCTTTTTTCTTGGCACAGTTAGAAGCAATATTATATAGTTAAGTAATGAGTTATAAATTACAAAACGCAGTCCTTATCGTTCTAATGGGCTTGGTTATTTTCGCTGCAGACAAGCACAACGAAACAGCCCAATGGAGCGAAGAAAAAGCAAAAACCACTAAGGAAATCACCTCTTATCAATACCTCAAAGCCAAAACATTGCTCCAAGATTACAAAAATAAAGTAAAAGACCAAGAAATATCAAAAGAAATCTCTGGTTTTATAGAGGATATTGAAGACGAGCATTCTCTTTTCAGCAATATGGTCAAGAAACTAACCGGCGGTCCGGCAAGACGAAAGATTTCAATAGATAATAGAGATGTTTTTATCACTAATGCAGATGAGATATTCTTTGAGGGGGCTTTTGCCGGAGTGAGTGGTAGTTATATCAAACGACGATGGCAGGACCTGCCGCAGGATATTGTCCTTGGTCTTTTTCCCAAAGATATTACCAAATCAGAACGGTTTTCATTAGCCACTTTCTGCTATCATCATAATTTAGAAAGAGAAGGCGAACGAAATTTGCTCTTTTGTTTAAGGTCATATCCTGAATTAAAGGACAGGATAGACCGTTTTCTGGCGCGTTATAAGGACATTCCCTTACCCGAAGGAGGGTTCTTTGAATATCAGGCACAATTAGTCACCGCCGAAGAAAAGACATACCTGGAAAAGGGCTATGTAAAATATCAGGGCAAATGGATATCTTATGATGAGATGATGGCTCAGCGCGGGTTTATCAAATTCCAGGATAAATGGGTCACGGCTGAAGAAAAGAAGAAAATAGAGGAGCGATTAAATGCCTTAAAAACACTTGAGAAGCGATTAGGTCCCAAGGGTGTGATTGATAACCCCGGCGCTGATAAAGAGAAATTAGCCTGGGAAGACGCCCGTGTTAAAGAAATCGAACATTATGTAATCAAGGCAAATCTTTCACAAGAGGCACTTAATGACCTCTGCTATTTAATGGAATGCCTCTATTTTGAGATGAGCAAGATATTCAAATTAGCCGCCCAGACATCGGGCAAAAAACTCACGGTCTATGTCTTTAAGGAGGCATCAGAATATTATGCCAATGGCGGCCCGCGCGGCTCACATGGTATCTATATGTCAGATGGCGTCAACAAGCAGATAATGACATTTTACCAACCGCCGGGGACAACTTTTGTGTTACTGCACGAAGGAACCCATCAATTCGTTGACCTCGTGTGTAAGACAAAAGTGCCTATCTGGATTAACGAAGGACTGGCAACCTATTATGAATCAAGCAAATTTGAAGGCGCGTCCCTTAAAACCAATATCGTTAACCAGAATAGATTGCAACTCATCAGAAAGATGATTATCAAAAAAGATGTAATGCGTCTTGAAGACCTGATAAATATCCGTCAGATAAATTTCTCTATTTACGAATACGCTCATTCATGGAGCGTGGTGTATTTCTTTATGAATTACCAGAATGGAACATATGCGGATGAATTAGAGGCCTATTTTGAGCAAATCAAGAAAAAGGGCTTTGAAAACAGACCACTTCATAAGCAACTCTTTGAAGATGCATTCAAGGTTAGATTTGAGGTATTAGAAAAACAGTGGGAAGAATATATCCTGAAACAAGTCAAATAAAAGACTATTTCGCTGAATTTTCCTTTTCCTTATCAAACTTATGTGCAAATCTCTTATACACAGGAATCGTAGCAGGGTTAATCTTCACACCCTCAGAACGACATACTTCTATAATTGTCCGTTGCAGAACCAAATCAGATTGGATGTCAACTAAAAATTCTTTTCCTCTATCATCGGCAAGTTTTCGTCTGATGTGTTCTCTTAATGCCTGTCGCACCTCGTCCGGCTCCAGCCGTACCTTTAGCCCTTGATACCATTGTTCAAAATCAGGATAACGTTCGTAATCCTCGCCGTCATCCTCGGCTAGAGAAGAAAACAAGACCTTATTCTTATCATAATACTTCTCATAATATTTATCTAATTCACCCGAATCAAGAAGTTTAGTAAATTCGGATTCTTTGCCTGGGTCCCTCTCAGAAGGAGTAATCTTAATATCCGGCGCAACCCCGCCCTCGGACTTTTTATCCTTCTTATGAATAGAACGACCTGACGGCAGATAATACGCGGCAATCGTTAATTTAAGAATTGTCTTTTTCTCAGTTGATTCCAAATCAAAAGGTCTCTGAACCGAACCCTTGCCATAAGTGGTATTACCAATCAAGGTTGCCTTTTTATAATCCTGCAGGACGCCGGCAAAGATTTCAGAAGCACTCGCACTGCCCTCATCAATGATTACATAAGTTGAAATATCTATCTTATCATCATCTTTTGTCCTATATTCTTCTACAATCTGGTTTCTCTCGCGTATACTTACAATCGTTTTTCCACCATCTATAAAGAAATCCACGATTCTGTTAACGACATCCAGAAGCCCTCCAGGATTTCTTCGGACATCAACAATCAATGCCTTTATATTCTGCTTGTTCATCTCGTCAAGAGATTGTTTTACTTCTTTGGCAGTATCAGAACTAAAACTCGTAATCAGAAGATAACCGATATTACCGGGTAGAATCTCATATTTAGCACTCTGGACATTGATAATTGCTCGGCTAATCACAAATTCACGTTCTAATTGCCAGCCGCGTCTGAAGACCTTGATTTTTACATCTGTGCCCGGGTCGCCTTTTAATCGCTTGACCAATTCGTCTAAATCCTTGCGAAAAGTGGATTCGCCCTCTATTTCAGTGATGCGGTCCAATGTCCGAAGTCCTGCTTTATAAGCCGGCTGACCATACATCGGCCGTTCTATTGTTAAATAATTATCACGCATACTCACATGCGCACCAATACCGCCATACTTACCGGCAATACTCTCTAAGGCTCTTCGTTTCTGTTCTTCATCCTGATATTCCGAATAGGCGTCCAGAGTTCCAGCAATACCTTTAGCCGCAGCAGTAATCAACTCCTTCTCCTTATAGGCAGAAGGGTCAACATACTTTTCACGAATAAGTTTTAAGACCTCATCTAAAACCCGATAATCAACTGCGTCTGGTTTACTCGTCTCTTTTCTAAAATAAGCATCCTGCAACGTCTTTACCTCTAAAAGTGCTTTTGCCAATCGTCCACTCGGTGTCGGGTCTAACGATACCTGATTTAATATCTCTGTGCTTTTCTCAAATTCTTTCATTCCTGCCAGAACTAGAGCTGCAGCAATTTTAATCTGCGAGTCTTTAAGATTAGCAATCTCTTTTACCTCTTTGACTGCCAGAGATGAACGTTCTAAATCATACCATAGTTTTGCTAAACTTAATCTGCGATATGCATCCAAGGTAACATCTAAAATAGCCACGACACTTTTAGCCAAATCTATCCTGTTTACTGCCTCAGTATCCCGGTCAGAACAAACAAGATTACCCAGAAGTTCCGCGGCCGTAAAAAATATCTCTTTATCAATTACTGGTATCAACAATATGGATAGAATATGCTTTACTGATTCATCTCGTAAGCCCGCTTGATAGACGATTCTGGCACAACCCAATCGGATTTTTATATCAGAACTTTTTAATCCCTCTCTTACTTTATTAATAGCATCGGCTTTTACTTTAGATTCTATCTGTCTCACTATCACCCAGAAGGCATCGCTTGTAACATCCATTTTACCTAATTCAGAGATAAGCGAATTTACCTCATCTCCGTTGGACATCGGCCTGTCCGTTGTTTCAGTCCCTAAAAGGGATGGTGGAACTATATCTGAAGAAATCGTAAGAATAATGAACAAACACCATATGACTAATCCTAAAATGGAAATCCTTTTTAACATTATAAAACTCCTTTCTTATTTTAACCACAATCCCAGTGGGAACAAGATTTGCACCAGAGATAATTTTAATTAGTTTTCTTGTTCCCGCCTTGGCGGAATTGTTCCCACTGGGATTGTGGCTTCAGATTTTTCAATAGTCTTATTATATAAACTTATCAACACCTGTCAATAAAAATCTGTGAAATCCCGATATTCATCGGGACAGGTCTGTGGCTAATTAAAATTATCGTTATTTTTTCATTTTCCCCTTGACAAAATAAAATTGATTTGCTATTATTATCAATTACTAATTATTAACAAAAAAGTAATAAGCGAGATAAAAGGAGGTAATTACAAGATGTTGTGAGACAGAACAGAAATGTAAGAACAAGTCCCGCACCTAACTTTGTGCAGGACCTAAACCGGAAAGTTTGTAGTATCCCGAACCCACAGGGCTCAGGGTATTACAAGAAAGGAGAGAGATGAACATGGCAAAGGTAACAAAAACCACAGAACTGTGGTGCACTATACCCAACCAGGTCGGTATCGTGGCGGGTATCACAAAGGCAATTTCAGGAACCAAGACCAATATCCTGGCAACCGCTTCCTGGCAATCAGCAAGTGACACGACAAAGGGCTACTTCAAAGCAGTAACCACAAATAACCCCAAGGCCGCTAATGCCTTGAAAACATTGGGCTACGAGGTAAAAAAGAATGATGTCCTC
>JAGUXD010000065.1 GCA_020062035.1 Candidatus Brocadiia bacterium
AAAATCAGCATACTATTCAAAAGGAATCCGCCACCCAGAAAGTATTCGGGGTCCTATTTTCCGCCTGCGGCGGATCTGTGATGCCAGAGGCACATCTGCCGTAGGCATGACCTCTGGCATGAGACGGATATGGGTTCAAAGATAAATCCCAAATCCTAACATCATCTTTCCTCTTTTCCTAGATACGCCTCAATAACCATGGGGTCGCACTGGACCTCCTTACAGCATCCTTCGGATATTTTTACGCCGTGGTCAAGCACGATGACGCGGTCCGAGATTCCCATTACCACTTTCATATGGTGCTCTATCAGAAGCACGGTAATGCCGCGGTCTCGTATCTTGCGAATCAGGTTCATCAATTCATTGGTTTCAGCAGGATTCATTCCCGCGCCCGGCTCATCCAGGCAGAGGAGTTGCGGCTGGGTGGCAAGCGCCCGGGCGATTTCCAGCCGGCGCTGGTCGCCGTAAGCAAGATTACGCGCCCAGATATTCGGCTTGTCTGCTAAACCGACAAAGCGCAGCAATTCCAATGCCTGCTCCGTAATGCCTTTTTCCTCACTAACCATTGCCAGATTCCGCACCAGGGCTGAAAATACGCCGCAGGAGGTGCGGATGTGCATGCCGACCATCACGTTCTCCAGAGCGGTCATTTTGGCAAAGAGCCGGATATTCTGGAAGGTGCGGGCAATACCCAGTCGGGTAATGCGGTGCGCAGGCAGTCGCGTGATGGAGCGGGTTTGGAAGATAATATCGCCTGAGGTCGCTCTTCCCAGACCGGTAAGGCAGTTAAAGAACGTGGTCTTGCCTGCTCCGTTCGGACCGATGATGCTCAAAATCTCACCCTGGCGCAGGGTGAAACTCAAGTCCTGCAGCGCTGCCAAGCCGCCGAACGACTTGGAGACCGATTTGGATTCAAGCAATACATTATCTGGCATCAATATAACAAGGCAGTATGAACTATGATGTACCCCGAATACTTTCGGGGTAGTTCATAGTTTGTTCAGGGTTTTTGCGTTTCAGCTGGGACTGTGACACCTTCCGCGACTCCGCCAATTCTTATTTGCCTACGTTTGCTGCTGATTAAGCCCTGGGGCCGGAAGAGCATCATCAGGACCATAGTTGCCCCGTATATCAGCAGGCGGTAATCCTGGAATGCCGGCAACTGGTCCCTGATAAACCAGGGCAGGATAAATAAAATCATCGCACCCAGAATCACGCCGAAGGTGTTGCCCATTCCGCCCAGGATGACCATTGCCAGGATGAGCGCCGACTGCTCAAAGCGGAATGCCTCGGGCGTAATATAATTCATCTTTGCGGCATAAAGCACGCCTGCAAACCCGGCCCAGACCGCGCTGATAATAAAGGCAAGAATCTTCATTTTGGTGGTATTGATGCCCATACTGGCGGCCGCCATCTCGTCCTCCCTGATGGCAATCCAGGCACGGCCGATGCGGGAATTATTCAGCCGATCGATGATAATGACCGTGAGAACGACCATGATAAGAGTGAGATAATAATAATGAATCGGCTGTTTCAATACCCAGCCGAGGATTTGCGGGTGATTGATTCCGCCGCTCATCAATTCGTTGGGCAGTCCTTTTTCGCCGCCGGTCAGGGCAGGCAGATTCTTCAGCAGGTAGCGGACGAGTTCGCCGAATCCGAGCGTGACGATGGCAAGATAATCGCCGCGCAGGCGAAGGCAGGGAAGCCCGACAATCAGGCCGCATAAGCCGGCCACAACCGCGGCGATTACTAATCCCAGCCAGAACGGGCAGTTCAACGTCAGCGAAGCCAAGGCAAAGGTATAAGCACCGACAGCCCAGAATCCGGCATAGCCCAGGACGAGCAGGCCGGCCGAGCCGACCACGATATTCAGGCCGAGCGCCAGGATTATGTAAATGCCCGTGTCAATGGCCAGGTTGAGATGCTTGGCCGAGAACATCCAGGGGATGATGCACAGCAGAATCAGGATTGATGCGGTTTCCCATTTGATTACAGACGGTTTTACCATCTGCCCGGCTGTAGCACTCAGCGGAGAAACAAGACGCTTGGCAAGATTAGCAATGGCTTGCCATCGGCTCAATCCGAGCCAGATTAGCCCGCCGGCCAGGACCAGGCCGCCGATAATAAGCGGACCGAAACACCAGTTAACCGTGCTGTCAACCATCTTTATGCCGACAATCGGCAGGGTAATCAGCGCAAACCACAATGATATTAACAATACTTTTCCGAAAGTAAGTTTCATCTTATGTCTTTTCAGCCATCCGCTCACCCAGGAGTCCGGTAGGCCTGACAACCAAGACAATCATCAGGATAATAAAGGCATAGACCTCTTTATAATCCGGAGAAATATAGGCAATGCCCAGCGTCTCAACGATACCGAGCAGGAATCCGCCGAGCATCGCTCCCGGGATATTGCCGATGCCGCCCAGGACCGCGGCGGTAAATGCCTTGATGCCTGCCAGGTATCCCACATCAAAGCGGGTGGTGGAGATATACATAGAAACCATCAATCCGCCGGCCGCGGCCAAGCCAGAGCCGATGATAAAAGTCAGGGAGATAATCTTATTAATGTCAATGCCGACCAGCGATGCCATTTTCTTATCCTGAGCCGTGGCACGCATCGCGCGGCCGACCTTGGTCCGGCTGATGAACAGGTGCAGGCCGAGCATAATCAGGATGCAGGAAATAATGATAACGATTTCCAGCATGGTTATCCGTGCGCCAGCCACGATGAATGGATGACTGATGAGCGGCTCCTTAAAATATGCCGGGAATGCCTTGTTTTCTTTGCCCTGGGCGACCATAATGTAATTCTGCAGGAAGGTGGACATTCCGATGGCGCTGATGAGCGCTGATAGCACCGGCGCGTCGCGCAGGCGTCGGTAGGCCACCCTTTCCACCGTGAAACCATGGGCCGAGGCAAATAAGACGCTGATTATCAGCGCGACAAAAAGGCACAGGATGGGCAACCCGGCAAGCGGCGGAGACAGCGCAGTAATAACTGCAAGTGCGATGATGCTCAGGTAGGCGCCAATCATATAGATTTCGCCGTGAGCGAAGTTAATCATCCCGAGTATGCCGTAGACCATTGTATAGCCGAGGGCAATCAGCGCATAGATGCCGCCCTGAATCAGGCCGTTAACAAGGTGTTGCAACATATATTAGATACAGTTTTAGCGCCGGCACTACCGCGGATGAGACTTATTTACTTTCTACGGTAACGAACTTGCCGTCCTTGACCACCCACATAATATAATATGAACTGGCCAGGTCTCCTTTGCTGTCAAATTGTATTTTACCGATGGCGCCATCGTAAACGGTTTTCCTTATCTGCTCAGCTACTTTTGTGCCGTCGGTTGTTCCGGCTGCCTGGATGGCGGACAGTATGATATTCGCCGCATCATAAGCATAAATAGAATAAGGTCCGTGCAGGCCGTATCTCTGATGGTATTTATCAAGAAAACTTTTGGCAGAAGGAATGGCTTCAGGGTCGCGCGAGAAGGTCAGGTATGAACCATTAGCCGCAGGGCCGGCTACTTTAAGGAATACCGGGTCAATCACGCCGTCGCCGCTCATAAATACGGCATTCAAGCCGGCTTCGTGCGCCTGCACTACCATCGGTCCGGCTTGGTTATAGATGCCGCCGAAGAACCAGAGTTCCGGATTGGCTTCTTTGACCACGGTGATAATGGGCTTGAAATTGAGTTCTTCTTTGGGGAATCCGCCGTAGTAAACGACCTCGGCATTGGCGCCGAGATGCTTTTTGAATTCATCGGCCAGCCCTTGGCCATACTGGGTTTTATCGTGTAGAATCGCTACCTGCTTGACCTTCAGGGTATTAACGGCAAATTCAGCTGCGACCTTGCCCTGCTGGTCATCGCGTCCGCAGACGCGGAAGACATTGGCAAAATTCCGGTCCGTGACATAAGGATTAGTTGAGGATGGCGTAATCATCGGGATATTGGAATCGTGATAAACCACCGAAGCCGGTATGGTGCATCCGCTGTTGAAATGACCAACCACGCCGATGACGCCTTCGCCGGCCAGTTCCTTGGCAACGGACTGTGCCTGATGTTCCTGCGCCATATCATCACGTGCGACAATAAGGATTTTTTTGCCCAAGACGCCGCCTTTGCTGTTCCATTCTTCAACCGCAAGGGTGACGCCATTGAAGACGTCAGTGCCCATCTTTGCCTGTTCACCGGTCAGCGGTCCGGCCACGCCCAATTTTATGATGTTGGATTTAGCGTCGCAGCCAAATAATATCGTTAAACCGATAATTAAAGCCAGCCAGTAACATATACTCTTTTTCATAAATATCCCCTTTCTCTGCAACTTTCGGCAGGATATAGATTATTCTTTCTTTAACAAATATTTTGTGCGTCAAAAACAGGTCCATCTTTGCAGACCGTTGAATATTGCCAGTCATCTTGTCCGGCCTGGGCTGGACGGGTGCGGCAGACACAAACCCTGCATAAACCAATCCCACAACCCATTCGTTCTTCAAGTGAAACCTGCATTGGAATATTATACAAGAGCACTAACTTTCTTATTGCTTCTATCATTCCTGAGGGACCACAGGCATATATCTGAAGGTTATTATTCTGCCTTTGACTGATAAATTCTTCCACGAAATCAGCAACTAATCCGTTTTTGCCGTAAGAGCCGTCTTCGGTAGTAGCAATGACATTAACAGGAAGTTTGCCTAAGAATGGAAGCATCCATAAATCATTTTTGGTTTTAGCGCCGATAAAGAAATATATCGGTCTTTTTAGAGAGAGAAGTCGTTTTAAGAGGAAATAAAGTCCGGCACTACCAATACCACCACCTACTAAAACAGATGTTTGAACAGTTCTATTTATCTTGAAGCCCTGTCCTAATGGACAGATAATATTGACTGTCCTACCTTTTGGAAAAGATGCTATTAAATAAGTGCCTTTACCTTTTATCTGATAAACAATATCTATATTGTTATAGCAGGCGAACTTTTGAGTTGCGTTAAATATACTAAAAGGTCTGCGAAGTAATACATCAGAATAAGTCCTTTGAGATGGCGTTATTTCTAAATGGGCAAATTGTCCCGGAGTAATCTTTTTGACTGCCTTGTCCAAAGAGAGCGACATCAGAAAATATTTAGATGACAATGTTAAAGGTCTGTTAGAAATTATTTTGCCATTAATCGTATCTTTCACTGTAATCTGCGGCTTACTTTTTAGCAAAGTTTATCACCTCAAAAACCACTGTATTAGCACGGACACTACGAACATAACTACCGGGAACATCTTTAGAGATATAGATACGGGTTATCTCGTTACCCTGGGGCCCACGGCTGATATGTTCCGTTACTTTACATTTTAATGATTTACCAGCAACGGTTATTGTCTCCTCTTTTGAAGGAATTTCTTTATCTGGTGGTTTGGCAATCGGTCCCACTGGCATATTCACCAGCCCCTTGATTTTCCATTCTGGGTCAGCGAACTCAGAGACCTCAAGTAGTACATGGTCCGGATATGTTTCTACAACGGTCATCTTTTCTTCTATGACTTTTCCATCAAACAAAAGCCGTTTGTAGTGAACAAAACTATCAACACCACAACCTGACCAGGGATGCTCCATCGGCTCCCCGGAAGATTCCTGGGGTTGAGGTTCTCCTGACTGACAGCCCACTAAAATAAATAGTCCGACAATTACACTAACGACTTTTAACACTCTTTATTACCCCCTTTTAAGCAGAGATTATAGAATTCAATTTTATTTTGTCAATACTTTATCAGATTTTGATAATAATTTTAGTAAAGGTTTTTCAGCTGAATGACGATATGGTTTTATTAGAAAGGACAAGTTATGAGAAATGTTTCTTCCAAAGGTGCAGTGTATTTCTGGCATTTTTTTGTTGCTATAATAATTGTATTTTTGGTAGTTAGTTGTATTGGCACATACATAAAAAATAGCCGTTTTAAAAATTACGCCTTATCTATTAAGAAAGAAATATTTCTTATCCAAAAAGAGAATGAGAAACTGCAGAAACACATCTATCTTTTATCCAGCGACCCTATCTATCGCGAGGCGGTTATAAGACAAGAACTCAAGATGGCATACGAGGGTGAAGTAGTAGTCAAAAAATCGCCTTAATAGGAAAACTCTTTTATATTTTGACATTCACCGCTAATAAATGCATAATACAACTTTATTATTTATTGAAATAAGAAAGGACAAAAATATGCCGAATCCGAAGAGGAAGCACTCTAAGTCGCGCAAATGGATGAGACGAGCCCATCTTTCTTTGAGTAGTCCTAATTTTTCCATCTGCCCGCGTTGTAAAACAGAAAAACTACCGCATCGCATTTGTACTAACTGTGGTTATTACAAAGGGAGTGCTGTAGTAAAATTATAGGGCGATTTAATATGAGAATAGCGATAGATGCAATGGGCGGTGATTTTGCTCCTGCGGAAATCGTCAAGGGAGCATTACAAGTCGCTCCAGAATTGCCTGAAACTTCTCTTATACTAATCGGAAATAAGGAAGAAATAGAAAAACACATTCAGGGTAGGCCTGTAAATATAGAAATAGTACCAGCATCACAAGTAATCGCTATGGAAGAATCTCCTTTGGATGCAATCAGGCAAAAACAAGATTCATCTCTGGTAAGGTGTTTTCAATTTGTCAGCGAGAACAAAGCCGATGCTTTAATATCAGCCGGTAATACGGGGGCCGCGGTTGCTGGTGCGACAATCTTCTGGGGACTTCTGCCCGGTATCAAAAGAGCAGGTATCTCTATTCCGCTACCAACTGAAAAAGGTATTTCATATCTTATAGATGTCGGCGCTAATATTTATTGCCATCCAATTCATCTTCTCCAATATGGTATTATGGCTTCAGTTTATATTAAATATATCAAGAAAATAGAGAATCCCAGAGTCGGACTACTTAATATCGGTGAGGAAGATTCTAAAGGCAACCTTTTAGTGCAGGAAACCTGGAAACTGATGAAAAAAGCACCTATAAATTTTGTAGGGAATATTGAAGGTAATGATTTATTTAACGGAGAGTGCGAGGTTATTGTCTGTGAGGGATTTGTAGGTAATGTAATCCTTAAAGTTACAGAAGGATGTGCCGATTTTTTTACACGAAAGGTATTCTCTTTACTTACAAGGGCAAAACAACAATTTCCTCAGATTGATTCTTTAATGCATCTATTGGATACACTAAAAAAACAATCTGACTACTCAGAATATGGAGGAGCAATGCTCCTGGGTGTAAATGGAATTTGTATTATTTCACACGGCCGCTCTAATGCTAAAGCAATCAGTAATGCAATTAAAGTGGCATCAGAATCGGTTAAATATCAGATTAACAACAACATCATAAGAGAACTGCATAAAACTAAGTTAACCTGGTTGGATTTATTAAAGAGTTGGAGAACATATAGATAAACTATAAAAGTTTAAATATTAACTTATTCGCCTGCCTGTGGGCATTGGAGGTATTAAGAGAATGAGACGATTTATTATTGGTTTTATAATTTTGTGTTATAGTATAGTATTATCAGGTTGTCCTGCTGCATGGATTATTGGAGGTGCTGCAGCCGGCGTCGGAATATATGTTTATTCTAAAGGAGAATTAGAACGAAAATATCCTGTTGGGTTTGATACTGCATGGCAGACATCTATTAAAGTTCTGGAACAATTGCAATTCACCAGAGAGTCCTCTAATCGCGATGGGCTGGCTGGTAGAATAGAGGCACGACGCGCTGATGGAACACCGATTCGGGTATCTTTTGAACTTATATCCAACAAGGTTACTTCTATTAAAGTAAAAGTAGGGGTGTTCGGTGACCGTGAAATCTCTGAACGTATTCACGAACACATCAGGGAAAATCTCGGTATCTCTAAATAAGTAGAATATGCAAAATAATACCAGAAAAGAAGCGGTCCTGGGAGCGTTATTCGTAGTCGCTATAATCTTTCTGATATTCATCAGTATTACTATCTCTAAACTACCTATCTTTCATCATCCTCAATATATTAAGGTGAGATTTAACTCTGTTAGTGGACTAAAAAAAGGCGACCCAGTTCGTGTTTTAGGAATGGAAACCGGCTCTGTCTATAAACTAAAATTCCTCTCTGATAATACAATCAAGGTTACCTTAAAACTATTTGAACCGGTTAACTTAAGAGAGGACTATAAAATCACAATAGAAGAATCCAGTATGTTAGGAGGAAACCTTGTTGGGATTAACCCTGGAACACCCGGTAAAAATGACATTGATCCTAAAACAATTCTTAAAGGAGAAGTAGTTCCACCTGGTTTGAGCACCTTTGGCAGGTTCATAGAGGAAAAAGAGGAAGATGTAACACAATTCTTAAAAGATGCAATAACTATTGTAAGAGATACGGCTGTGGGTAAAGGAACTTTAGGAAAGTTTATCAGGGATGATTCTCTTTACATTGAACTAAAGGAAACTTCCCAGTTAGTAAAAAATATCGTAAAAAAGGCGGAATCCGGTGAAGGCAGTCTTGGTAAGTTTATCTCTGACGATAAACTTTATATTGACCTCAAGAAATCTGTGGAATCGCTCAAGAAAACACTCAAACAAATTGAATCTAACCAAGGATTATTGGGTAAAGTTATCTACGACGAGAAATTAGCCAAAGATATAACTGATGCTGGTGATACAGTTACTAAAATATTAGAGCCGGCAGTTAAAACAAAGGTCTTTGCTGGTGTTTGTGTTAAATCCTATCCAGAATCAGCCATGACGGTTTCAGATGTTTTTATCCATATTGAGCCAAAAGAAAGCAAGTATTTCATTTTAGGTGGTTCAATCTTCTCTCTGAATAAGCGTGGAAATATTACTTTTGAAGACCAAAGTAATGACCGAGACCAAACTTTTATTAAAGCCGATGCCCAGATTGCTTACAAATTCCTTGGTAATATGGCGACTTTTATAACTGGTTTAATAGAAGGTAAATTTGGAGGCGCAATAGATTTAGATTTAAATATTGAAGAAATAGTATCAGATAGTTCTATTACCGGTCTTTCTTTAAGTTTTGAAATGCGAGATGCATTCAACAGTCTCCGACGGGAAGATATAGATGAAAACCTACCATCGGCTCTTAGTCGTGCCTATGCTTCTATTAAATTAGGTAATCATTTTAAGACTTATCTGGGTTTGTCTCGTCTCTTCAGTGGCACTCCTGAATATATTATAGGAATCTCATTTGAATATCTTGATGAAGATATTAAGAGTTTCGTGACCTTATTAGGTTTGTCCCGTTAAAATAAACACCCTTCAATATGATGCCATCAAAAATAAGGAATATTCTTGTTGTCCGTTTAGGAGGTATCGGCGATGTTATAATTATCACCCCGGCCTTAAAAGGACTAAAGAAAATATTTCCTGATGCCCGTATCTTTCTCGTAACTAATACTCATTCTGCAGAAGTTGTCCGTGGCGCTCCTTATGTAGATGAATTAATTATTTCTTCTCATCCATATCCTTCTCAATCACCTTTTGATTTACTTAATCACAAAGTGCTAAAGAAATTCTATTATATTATCCAGAAAACATTAGAGATTCATTTTGATATATTTATTTCGTTTCACAATCAGATTAGATGGCAGAGTTTAATCAAACCTTATTTCTTATCTCTTTTTAGTCAGGCACCAATACGAGCAGGTCTCAACACTTTTAACAGAGGTTTTTTTCTTAATATTAAAACTCCAGATGATTTTACAAAACACCTGTTATATCGTTGTCTTGATGTCATCAAGCAAATAGCCGTCAAATGTGGTAAAAACGAGATATTAGTAGATGACACTCAACCAGAGGTCTGGCTTAATAACAAAGACCGTGAATACGCTAAAGAATTCTTTATAAAAAATAATATCATCAATAATAATTTGTTGATAGGTATTCATCCGGGGGCTAATCCTCGTTATTATTTAACAAAATGTTGGTACTATGAACGCTTTTCTGAATTATGTAACATCCTGCATAAAAAATATAATGCTCGTATCTTACTCTCTGCTGGTGAATCAGACCTTGTAATATTAGATAAGGTGCTAAAGAATCTTTCTTTTTCACCCTTAATCTTACCCAGAGGGACCACAATAAAGCAATTATCTGCGATTATAGAAAGATGTAACCTTTTCATCAGTAACGACACAGGACCTATGCATATTGCGGTCGCGATGAAGGTTTCGACTATTGGATTATTTGGCGGAGGTGATTATAGAATATATGGTCTATATCCTGAAACTATGGGTTTTATCGGCATTAGAAAAGATTTGCCCTGCTCACCGTGTTATCATCTCACAAAGTGTGCCACGCCTCTTTGTCTC
>JAGUXD010000062.1 GCA_020062035.1 Candidatus Brocadiia bacterium
CCAAAATTTCACCCATTTCTTTAGTGAAATTGAACATATTTCCAGTCATAGAGAAGGTTGCATATATGCAAGGTTTTTAATATCCCAAAAGTGATATAATCTCATCACTGACAAGGGGTTAGATTGAAATTCAAGGTGATAGGGGGGAATGCTATCCCATACGCCTTTACTATTGCTTAATCTACCGCTTAATCTACTGCTTACTTCACTGCTTACTGGACTGCTTAATCTACTGCTTCATCTTGTGCTTACCGCAGTGCTTACTGCAGTGCTATCCGGAGTGCTATCTGGAGTGCTATCCGGAATGCTATCCGGAGTGCTATAACGAACAGGTTCAAACCCTAAACCAATGAGCATTACACGTTTCATATTCGCCCTCTATAAGCATATTCGCTGAAACACCCCCGGATGTAACATAGAAACTGGGATACGCCATATCAAACCCCGAAAGTATTCGGGGTCCTATTTCCCACTGGGTTTGCCTCTGGCATGAGACTGATACTGAAGAAAATGATATTTTGGCGAATATTTTGAAGCGGTGAACATTTCGGCAATAAGCCATAAGATATAAATATTTTTGCTTGATAAAAGATAATTGATGTGTTAAAATACCACTTATGGTAGAGGCGGTGCGTGCTTACTTAAACGCCGCCCAGCAGTTTATCAACAAAATTCCTAAATAATTATCGTCAGGGGTATTGACCAGGATGATAGACAAAGTCAGGGTTCGTTTTGCACCGAGTCCAACCGGCTATCTTCATATTGGTGGCGCAAGAACCGCGCTTTATAATTATCTCGTTGCCAAACATTATCAAGGCGTTTTTATATTGCGCGTAGAAGATACTGACCAGGTCCGCTCCACTGAAGAATCAACCAAGTCAATCTTTGAGAGTCTCCAATGGTTAGGTATTACCTGGGATGAAGGGCCCTATTATCAAAGTGAACGAAGACACATTTACAATGAATATGCTAAAAAACTGCTTGATGAGAAAAAAGCCGTGTATCAAGAGGACCCTGCTAAAGGCAAGGCAGTGGTCTTTAAGATGCCGACAGGTAAACAGATTGTGTTTAATGACCTCATCCACGAAGCAATCAAGTTTGAAAGCGACCTTTTAGGTGATATTGTTCTTGTTAAATCAGATGGTTTTCCTACCTATAACTTTGCTTGTGTGATAGATGACGCATTGATGAATATTACGCATATAATTAGAGGCGATGACCATATTTCTAATACGCCGAAACAGATAGTGCTTTATGAGGCACTCGGAAGACCCTCGCCCCAATTTGCCCATATTCCGTTGATAATGGGTGAAGATGGCTCTCGCTTGAGCAAACGACACGGTCATACTTCAGTTTCCGAGTATCGCGAACTCGGTTATTTGCCTGAGGCACTTTTTAACTTCTTATCTCTTTTGGGCTGGTCACCCGGTGATGACACTGAAATAATGGATAGAGATGAAATTATCAAGAGATTTACCATTGAGCGGGTCAAGGATAAACCGGCACAGTTTAATATTAAGAAACTCACATGGCTGAATAGCCATTACCTGAAACATGTTTCACGAGAAAGGTTATACAAATTGGCGATTCCATATTTATCCCAAGCCGGCTGTAACATATCAGGATTTCCAGAAGAGAAGATAATTAAACTCGTTGACTTTTACAGAGAGCGAATAAGAATCCTCTCAGAGATTACAGAAGCAACCAAGTTTTTCTTTGAGGATAAAATAATATACCAGATGGAAGCACGACAGAAATTTATTGAGCCACAGGAGAGCAAGGAGGTTTTACAAGAGGTCTATGATGGTATCTCAACCCTGCAGGAATTTAATGAGGGTTCATTAGAGACGCTTTTAAGAAGGATAGCGGAATCCAAAAACCTAAAATTCCAGGATGTGGCACAACCGATTCGAGTAGCACTTACAGGCACCACTGTTTCACCTGGTATATTTGAGGTAATGGAACTACTTGGAAGACAAAAGGTTCAGGAACGGATAAAGCAGATGTTATAAAATGCAGTTTCAAAGAGCGATATTACATTCATAAATAATATGAAAAGAGCAAAGATATTCGGGCGAAAAATACGTGACTTTTTGTTTGTATATGCTATAAATTTAACGGAGGTTATTGTATGAAAAAAATTTTATTAATTCTGATAGTCTTATTTGTAATTATTGGCGTTATTTTAGCCAGTAATCCGGGCCAGGATTTGCAAAAAGGGATTGAGAAGAAAGATGCCAAGGCAGTTAAAAAGGCAGTTGATGAATTAGTCAAGCAAAATGATGAAAAGGCGTATAATGAACTAATCAAATGTTTAAATTCATTAGGCGAATCTCCGGACCACGATATGTATATGACCATCCTGACAGGGATTGCCCGTCTTACTGAAGCCTCGGTTGTTTCTAAAATAGCCAGTTTCATTATCGCTAACAAGAATAAGAATGTTGGTAAAGACCTTTTGAGTGCAATAAAAAGCAACCGCTCGGTGAGTGCTGTGCCTTTATTAAGTGTTATCCTTAAAAAGGGCGACTATTTAATGCAGTTAGAAGCCATTCATCAACTCGGCTCTATCTATGCTAAAGAATCCATAGAAGCACTTATTGATTACCTGAAACGACTAAAAAACGAAGAAAAAGAACTTATCAAATCAGCAACCAAGGCATTGGAATGTCTTACCAGTATCAAAGATGTGCGCGACCGTGACTGGTGGATTGAGTGGTGGGAAAAGAATAAAAATAAAAGCCCGGGTGAACTTGTAAAGCCCAAAGGAGGTGCCGCGCAAATAGAGAGCGTCAGGGACTACCGCGATATGAAGGGTATAGAAACCCTTCCACAAGAAAAGGTTTTGGTTGTACGAAATGACCGCTGTGATAACCATTATCAAGGTGACCGTAATTATGATAAAATCCAGGAAGTGCTTGAGAAACTGGGTATCCCTCATACCGTTGTCGGTAAATCACAAATTGAAGACGACTCTTTTGACTGGGATGATAAATGGGCAATGATTTTTAATTGTAACTTTTTTGAAGACCTCTGTTGTGGTAAAGAGTGTGGACCAGGTGATAGTGTAATCGGTGCAAGAACCAGAGGGTGCGTTAAATCTGGGGTGGCTGGTTACGACCATATGACGCATAACACTAAACTTAGTGATAAGACCATCAAAAAGATAACCAGATTTGTGGAAACTGGTGGTTATCTATTTACTGAAGACCTAAATATTAGAGAGATAGTTGTGAGGGCATTTAAGGGAATAGTTACAGATACCAAAGAAATAGAAGACCGGACAGTAAAGATAATGCCCGCGCCGGGTGCGGCTCTTCATCCGTATCTTAAATATGTCTTTGAGGCACCGCCTTCAAGCGAACCAGAGATTTCTTCAGATGGTTCAACCGGTGAGACACGTTCTGTTAAGCCCGGTGAATATCGTGCTGATGCTGAATGGAAGATTGACAACGGTAGCCCTGATATTAAGGTCTTAAAACCAGATATAGTAACTATTCTAATTATAAGCCCGGAACTCAGAAAAGTAAAGAAGGGAAAAGTGGAAGACGAAGGAGCGGTTGCAGTAACATGGGGCTATTCGGCACAAGGCGTGGTGATAAGCGGCGACAAGGCAAACCCATACGTATCACCACCGGGCGGAAGGGTTTTACATGTGATGAGCCATTTCGGGAAACAGCGCTCTAAATTAGATGAATTCGCCCTGCAAAATTTAATACTCAACTTTTTGATAGAACTTAATGAGCGAAGACCCAGAGCAGGTAAACCAAAATAGTTTTTAGAAAGGAGTGATTAGTTATGAAAAAGATATTTCTTATTAGCGGATTAGCCCTGATGGTGTATCTATGTGTTTTCCTGATTGGGGCTAAGCCGTCTCAGGATTTGCAAAAGGGTATTCAAGAAAAAGACATCAAGAAAGTGAAAAGCGCTGTTGGTGAGTTGATTTTACAAAATGACGAAAAGGCATTTAGTATTTTATCCGGCATTCTGAATTCTGTAGATAGCACTGCCAGCTCGGATATCTATTGGGAAATATTATCAGGCATTGCCCGCCTTACCAATAAAGAGGTCATTCCCAAAACAACACAACTTATTCTCAATAATAAAGAAAAAAGTCTCGGTAAAGACCTGC
>JAGUXD010000147.1 GCA_020062035.1 Candidatus Brocadiia bacterium
ATATACATAATTTCATTAGTTTTACAGGCATTTGGGGGTTGCTTATAATTACCTGGTTCATTTCCACCAACAGACGTATTATCAACTGGCGCGTCATCATTTGGGGAATCATTCTTCCGCTCATCTTTGCATCCTTTATATTTCGTGTCCCAGCCGGAATGACACTTTTTATCTGGGTGAATTCTGCAGTAATCAAGGTATTATCTTTTGCCAGAGAGGGGATGTTCTTCCTATTTGGACCACTATCAGTTTCGCCAGGTGAGGAAGGACCCGGCGGTGTAAAATCCATTGGTTTTATCCTTGCATTCCAGGCACTGCCTTCTATCATATTCTTCTCAGCACTGATGTCTCTCTTATACTACATTGGATTAATGCCTCTATTTATCAAAGCATTCTCATTGCTGTTTACCAGATTAATGAAGATAAGTGGTGCTGAGTCGCTTTATGTTGCCAGTAATATCTTTGTCGGTGTAGAGTCAACGTTCACTATCAGGCCCTATATTGAAAAGATGACTTTATCTGAACTCTGCACTATTCTGACAATGGGGATGGGTTCGGTTGCTTCATCGGTCCTAGCATTTTATACATTCCTGTTAGATAAGCAATTTCCGATGATTGCCGGGCATCTTGTCTCGGCATCAATCTTAGCCGCACCAGTTTCTATTCTTGTATCCAAACTAATAATGCCCGAAGATGCCACGCCAATAACATTAGGACAGCTCATCAGGGAGGAATACCAGAAGCCCAATAGTTGGATTGAATCTATTATTATCGGCGCCAATGAGGGTATTAAACTCTGTGTGGGCATCTGTGCTTTGTTATTGGCATTCCTGGGCTTACTGGCACTTGTGAACTGGATGCTCGGCGCATGTGCTAATTTATCATTAGAGAATATATTGTCTTATATCTTTTATCCGCTGACCTGGCTAATGGGTGTGCCATCTGGGGATATTCCTGTTGTCGCAAGATTATTAGGTGAGCGAATGATTCTAACCGAAACAGTTGCATATCAACATCTATCAGGTCATATAAGCAGTGGAGCAATAGTGGAGCAACGTTCAGTTGTGATAGCGACTTATGCACTCTGCGGATTTGCCCATATTGCCTCGCTGGCCATATTTGTAGGAGGGACATCAGCACTCGTGCCATCAAGAGCCAGAGACCTTGCAAAGATAGGGTTCAGGGCACTGATTGGCGCAACAATTACCTGTCTTATCTTAGGCGCTATTGCAGGATTATTTTACCAGACAGGTCATACGATACTCTTTACCGGCAAATAAAGACCAGGAATTCTCTACCTTCCACTTGGTCGGTTTACCCTTGAGCAGGTTGACACCGGTAAAGACCATCGCGTGGCTCATACGGCTGTTACCGTAATCAACGCGCTGTGCCTTGTCCCTCCCGAACCTGGTGCCCAAGAGTTTGTCGTACGCGACTACCCCGCTCTCATATTTCCTGAGTAAATCCTGCGTCAATACACCATGTGTTTTTTCTAGCATAACTTACTCCTTCATCCGGACCGCAATTGCTTTTGCGTGTCCGTCTAATCCTTCTATCCCGGCAATGGTCTTTGCTGTTCTTCCGATAGCCGACAAGGCATTTCGTTTAACCCGAAGCGTTGTTTGGAGTTTAACAAAATCCTTTACACCAAGTCCGCCGGTATATCTCGCAGCAGTATTCGTAGGTAATGTATGATTTAATCCACTACTATAATCACCCAATACAACAGAAGAATATCCTCCGATAAAAAGCGACCCGTAGTTTTTCAGTTTGGACATATAATATTCAGGGCTCTTTATTTGCAATGCGAGATGTTCAGGGGCTTTTTTATTGGCAATCCAGATTGCTTCGTCTGAATTGTCAACAATGATTATCTTGCCGTTCTTATTTATAGAGACACTTGCAATACCTTTTGTTTTAAGTCCTTTAAGTTGTATCTCTATTGCCTTTTTTACCTTGTGGGCAAGTTTAGTGGAGGTAGTAATCAAAATCGCCACGGCGTCTATATCGTGTTCTGCCTGTGCCAGAAGGTCAGCTGAGATATAATCCGGATTTGCACTCCCATCCGCTATGATTATAATCTCTGATGGGCCCGCGATGAAGTCAACGCCCACAGCACCAAAGACCTCTTTTTTGGCTCGGGTTACATATTTATTACCGGGTCCCACGATTTTATCCACTTTCTTGATTGTCTCTGTTCCATAAGCCATAGCGGCAATTGCCTGAACACCACCGATTTTATATATCTCATTGATGCCGACAATATCTGAAGCAACAAGGATTGCTGGATGGATAGAGCCATTATATGATGGCGGTGAGCAGACCACGATTTCAGATACGGATGCAACCTCGGCAGGTATTGCGCACATAAGAAGTGTGGAAGCCAGAGGGAACTTGCCGCCCGGGACATAAACGCCAACCCGCTTTATTGGCACAATCTTCTGTCCTGCAAAGACGCCAGGTGTTATTTCAATCTCAAAATCCTCAAACTGACTTAACTGTTTTCGGGCAAATGTTCTTATATTCTTCGCGGTCTGTTTCAGAGCGGATATAACTTCAGGTCTAACTTTTTTATAAGCAGTTCTTATTTCAGAGGTAGTTACCCTCATTTGTGTCAGCGATACATTATCAAATCTGAGGGTGTATCGGCGTAAGGCATCGTCACCGTTCTGTCTGACCTCATTGATTATCTTCCTTACTGCGATAATATCCCCTGTGTCCTGATACGAAAAGAAATCACTTTTCAGGGCATTTCCTTTTATAATTCTCATTTTATTCTCCTGTCCGCCAGAGGCGGATCTGTCCCGCCCAGGCGGGACACAGGGTTGCGAGAAGAAGACAGCCTCCGACGAGCGAGTTCAAATAATACATCGTCTATTTCAATTCCTTTTTTAGCCAGAAGCACCGTCAAGAAATAGATAACATCAGCGGATTCCCAGATAACTTCATCCTTATTTTTCGCCCCTACCACCTCATTTGCTTCCTCTAATATCTTTTCTTTCAGTAATTCATCAGTTAACTTTGCAGTATAGGATTCAGGTCTCGGATTTTCAAGTCGGTCTTTTATGACCTGATGGAGTTCGTAAAGATTAAACTTTTTACTACCAAAACAGGAATAAGCACCTGTGTGACAGGCAACCCCTTTTTGCTTCGCTGTTATAAGCAGGGCATCACGGTCACAATCAACCCTTAACCTTATAAATTCCTGGATATTACCTGATGTTTCTCCTTTCATCCAGAGGACATTTCTTGACCTTGAGAAATACCAGACCTTGCCTGTCTCAAATGTCTTTTGGAGAGATGTTTTATTACTATACGCAAGGGTCAAGACATCACCATTGTAATCCTGTGTTATAGTTGGGATAAGTTCATTGTTCCAATTAAGTGACTCTATAAATGCCTCTGCAAGAGTTATTCTACCTGTATAAATCGCCATACCGGCCTGGACATCGGCGCCGAGACCCGCGATTTCTCGGACCTCATCAATTGAATTCACGCCACCCGCAACCGTTACTTTATTCTTAGTCCGACTTACCACCTGCCTGACTTTTCCCATATTCATCCCTTCTAATAACCCCTCTTTTTCTACACAGGTGTATAAGAATTCAGAGCAATAGTTTTCCAATTTATTTATACTATCCAAAAGGTCAAGACCGGTTTTATGTTTCCAGCCCTGTGTAACGATTTCACTATTCAAGGCATCAATTGCGATTATTATTCTATCTCTACCGATGGCTGATACAAGTTCCTGCAGAAAATTGTGGTTTATCCGGTCATCCTCAAAAGCAATAGAGCCGATGATGACCTTCTTTGCACCGAACGAGAACAATTCCTTTGCCTTTTTGATGTCTCTAATTCCGCCACCGACTCTGCATTCTGCGACCTTGAGGATTTTCCTGATTATTTCAAGGTTCTCACCGGTGTTCATTGCCGCATCTAGGTCTATCACCGCGGTCTCGCCGAATCTATCAAAGTCCTTTGCGAGTTGCAAGTAGTCATCCCGTTCAAGAACCTTTTCTCTTCCCTGTTTTAACTGAACCACCCTGCCAGCCATCAGGTCTATAGAAGCAATTAACATCTTACTCTAACTCCCTTTTTCTGTAAGTATTTCTTAATCTGGGTGATGGTATATTTACCATAATGTAAAAGCGAGGCAATCAGAATAGCATCGGCTCTTCCGAGAACAACTGCATCAAGAATCTGTTTCAGGTTGCCTGCACCGCCAGAGGCGATTACAGGTATTCTAACACTTCCAGCGACTTTTCTTGTGAGTTCAATATCATAGCCCTTTCTTGTTCCGTCTTTATCAATGGAATTAAGGAGTATTTCACCGGCGCCGAGTTCTTCTCCCTTTTTAGCCCAGTCAATTGCATCAAGCCCGGAGTTATATCTACCGCCGTGAGTATAGGCGAACCATTTATTACCATCTTTTTTAGCATCAATGGAAAGCACGATACATTGAGAGCCGAATATCCTTGCGGCCTCAGAGATAAGGAAAGGTCTCTCTATCGCAGATGTGCATATTGCGACCTTATCAGCACCGGCACTTAAGACCTTTCTTATATCTCCTGTCTTTCTTATTCCACCGCCTACTGTCAGCGGGATAAAAACCTGAGCAGAGACCTTTTTTACAACATCAATCATAGTTGCTCTACTTTTATAAGATGCGCCGATGTCAAGGAATGTAACCTCATCGGCCCCTTGGTCATTATATGACTTTGCCATTTCAACAGGATTACCTGCGTCTTTTAGATTACGGAATCTTATACCTTTTACAACCCGGCCTGATTCTACATCAAGGCAAGGTATTATTCTTATGGTCAACATATCCAATTACTTATTATAGCATCTATAACTTATCCTATCAATATATCTCACTTAATATAATAACTCGACTTTGGCAAATTTAGGCTGCATTGCATAATTTAATAAACATTTTAGGCGAAAATTTCTCCCGCCATCTTTTTATAGTTTGGCCAGGTG
>JAGUXD010000085.1 GCA_020062035.1 Candidatus Brocadiia bacterium
CTGCTGAAAAATGATTTTATATCTTATTAAACGAATAGACTTTTTCCGTCAGCCCAATGGGTTGGTTTTTATCTTCTTCAACTCGCTTTTAGGCACCTCAGTTCGTCGTCCCAACGGAATAAATGCCCCTTCTACTCTTAACTTACTGAAATAATTTCCTGCTCAAATTTGGTAAAATATTCTTCCCCTACCCGCTTACGCATTTTGCACAAGGTCGTCTGATATTACAAGAGTTGTAGAAATATTTGGAGTTTTTCAGTATGCCCTAATTTAATCAGCACGGCACTAACTCCTAAAATAACTGCTAAAGTTACCTGGATTTCCTGATTTTCCCAGAAGACCCGCCAGGTCCATACTTTTGATGTTGTAGGTCTATATGCGGATAATGTCTTCGGGATGTAATCTGGAACTGTTTTGTCATAGTCAGCATAAGCGGCGCCAAACTTTTCTAAAAGCCGTGTGCTTTCTATTTTTCGCTTGGTCGGGATATACACAAATAGAAAAGCCGCTAATTCTACTAATATAATAAAATGGATATAAGGATTGATAGCGAGCATATTAAATCCCAGAAGGATAATAAAAGACCCGGCATACATCGGGTTTTTGATATAGGCATAAGGACCGCTTGTGGTAAGATTCTTGTTCTTTTCCAGATGACCGGTTGCCCAGATGCGGAGCGACACGCCTGAAATGATAAGCGTCAATCCCGCGATAAAATAGGGCAGATAAAAAATACCGCTTCTGGTGTAAGGAAACGATGGTTCTGACAGATAGATAAGAACCAGAGCAATAAGTATTACGAATAAAAACCGTTGATTGACCTTTTGCAATCGCTTCTTCAGTTTCATATTGAACCGCAGTGAAATCCCAGTGGGATTGTTCTATTTGCGGATGGCCAACTGTCCCGCCCAGGCGGGACTGCGGGTGGCATAAATATATCTGCCGTTATACTCTGAACTTGTTTCAAAGCCCAATTTCTGTAGTTTATCTTGCATCGTGTCCGGGGATGCACCTTCTATTGCGTGATATTCCATTACAATAGAACTGATTCTGGCAGATATATCTGTTGTTAAACTATTAATTATCTCGTGTTCCGCTCCTTCGCAATCTAACTTAAGAAAATCTATTCGCAAGAGATTATGCTGGGCAATAATATCAGCGATAGAAATAGACCTGACCTTTTGGGTCCTGCGTCCGGCGTCCGGCGTTTCCTGCGTCCTTTGTCGGAGCGGGATGGTTAATGTAGAAGAACCTGTGGATGTGGGTTTTGCCAGATAAAACTCTCGCTCACCGCTTCTTCCGGAAACACACATTTCAAATGCAGTTATATTCATCAATTTATTAAGTTCTATATTTCTTTTTAGGAGTTGATAATTACTCGGTTCAGGTTCAAAAGATAATACTCTGGAAACCCGAGGCGCAGCCAAGACACTGAAACAACCAATGTGAGCCCCCACATCAACTACTGTTGAATCCTTCTTCAACGGCACAAAATCCCTGATATAGTGTTTTGTTACAAAGTTTGACCTCGCAATCATCAGGTCATTAGTATTAGGGCGAACCCAGAGTTTTGTGCCATTGCGCATTTCTAAGACGAAGTCCTTACGCAATAGTCCAAAACGTTCACAATAAAACTGAAACCAGTTCTTGAATACAGCAATATTTTTAGAAAGCGACATAACGCAAGTTTTTATGGCTCCGCTAAATAATTACTATGCAGAATAGTTTTGTCTGCATATCAATTCTTCCATTTTATCTAAGGAATCTTCCCATCTGAATTTCAGGGACATTTTATATCCATTTTCTGAAATCTTGGTTAAGAGGGTTTTGTCAGATAGCAATTTAATAATATTTTCTGCCAATGCTTCTGGATTTTTAATAGGCGGAACAAGAAAAGTTATTCGCATACAATCCTTTTTAATATCCCTATCAATTTCGGTGCATTTGCCTTGACCGAATAATATTTTTCCACTATTTCTCTTGTGGCTAAACCCAGATTCCTTCGCAAGGCGTTATCTTCTATCAATAGAGCAATCTTATTAAACCAGTCATCATCATTGGAAGCCAGAAAGCCGTTGACTCCATCCCGAATAATTTCCTTATGAATTCCGACTGCTGAAGCAACTGAAGGAACACTTGATGCCAGATACTGTAGTAATTTCGTAGCGCATTTGCCTTGCGACCACGGGTCATCAGGCAATGGTGCTAATCCAATATCAAAACTCAATACATCCTGTGCCTCATCTTTCTCAACCCATTGTTTCTTAATGATTTCTATATCAGGATTGTTAAAGAACTCACTACAGACTATTTTTAGTTTGATATCTTTGTATGCCTGGCTCAACTTACCGAGAACTCCTTCTAAAGATTTTAAGAATACAAGAGATGAACTTGTGCCAATCCATCCCAGAATAATATTGGGGGCTCCTGATGAGTAGGATTTTACAGGATATTTTGAGGTATCAACGGTGGTTGGAATAATCCATATTTTCTGATTATACGGTTCGGCTAACGATTTCAGATAAGAATTACCTGCAATGATGCCGTCGCATCTTTTTACCATAGAAATAAATTGTCTCATCCGCAGGGGCGAAGCCGGCGTGGGGTGTCTGGAACTATTAAACATCACGGCATCGTCAAAATCATAGATTAGTTTGTGCCCTCTTGCCTTAAATCGTTTGAGCCAGAAAGGATGCACTCGCTTTTTCTGGAAAAATACCACATCAAAATTACTGGCTCGGTTAAGCAATCTCCACCATCCGAAAATAGTCTGTGGGAAATAAACTACCTCGCTATTAATATCTGCTTTTTTAAGATAATCTAAATATTGTACCACCCGATGCCGTGTGGCAGGATGGTTCCCGGAACGAACGATAAATAATACCTTCATAACAAAATATGGTTAATTTCCTTTAAGTATTATCTCCTCAGAAACCCTCTGAAATACTTCATCTACGGTTATGGATGACATACAAATCGGCTTAACACACTTTCGTTTCTGGCAAGGGCTACACAGAACTTTATTTTTATCAGGTGATATTACAATGGGTTTTCTATTATCAGAAAAGGAATATGGGGCATAAATTCGCGGGTCTTTTGGTCCATAAAGCCCGATAACCTGAGTGCCGACAAGATTAGCCAAATGTAGCGGAGCAGAATCGCTACCGATGAATAACCTTGCCCGTTTTAGCAATAAGCCGAGCCGATTAAGAGAAAGTGCTTGAGGTAAAATTACTGCTTTATGTTTCATCTGCGAGTTGATAGATTCTGCTAACGCTTTTTCTCTGCCAGCCCAAGAAATCATAGCGATTATATCAAATGTTTCTATGAGACGGTCCAATAATTGTGCGTATTTTTCAGGAGCCCATCTTTTGAAGATGCCAAAATCACTCGTTCCCGGATGCACCACCACTAATGGCTTATTTTCCGGATTATGAATGGATAGAAAACTATCAATATAAGATTCATTTTCTTTAGTAAAGGATAAAGTTGGGCAAGACCTTTTTTCAGACAGAAATTTACTTATATCAAGACCGAGTTCTTTCAGGATTAAAATATTTCTTTCTACACGATTGATGGGCTGGGATGGTAAGATTATTTTATAATTAGTAAATAATGCATTTCCCTCTCTGGCGGGTTTTATTCCGATACGATGTGATGCGGAACTTAAATAGGTAATGAGGCCACTTTTTAGATTGCCCTGAAAATCAAGAGTTATATCAAATTCATCTTTACGAATATCCCTGATAAGTCTGCAAGTTCTTGTTATTTTCTCAGGGCTTCGCCTATCAAAAATAAAAACCTTATTAAGATAAGGAAGCCCAACAAGTAAATCTTTTGCCTTATCCTCCACGACCCAGGCGATATAACTTTTTGGGAAATTATGCCTTACAACCATAAGTGCAGGTAGGGTGTTGATTACATCACCGATTGCACTTAACCTTACTATCAGAATTTTATTGAATTTCAGTGTCATAAGAATATGATATTATAGCAACTTATTTATAAAGGGTAAAGGAATGTTAGAGTTACGGAATAGTTATCCAAATTTGGTTATACCCGAATATTTTCAGGTAAAACACCTGCGAAATGAATGGCGGATTATCCACCAGGATTATTTAAGCGAAATAAATTCTATTTTTGACAACAGGAAAGACGCCGAGATTATCCTTTCCCACCCCGATGGACTTCAGAGCAAACTTGGAAGAGGAAAATATCCAATAGTAAATATAAAAGATATAGAAGTAATTGTAAGAACTTATAAACGAGGTGGATTACCAGCGTGGTTATTACCTGATGTATTTATCAATCCCAGAAGGGTATTAAACGAGTTAATTCTGACTGAAAAAGCCCGACATAATGGCGTCCCCCTGGCTGAGATATTAGCAGTGCAGATAAAATGGGTCTTTCCATTTTTATATACGGCTAAAATTATCTCCAAAAAGATACAGAATACACAAACATTAGAAGATTATCTTATCTTTTTATCCAGAAGATACGGCTCTGATTACAAGAATCTTTATCAGATAAAAAAGGGGCTGATTGGTTCTATTATTCATACAATGAAGCAATTACATCAAGCAGGCATATTTCACAACGACCTGAATATTCGTAACATTCTGATTCAAACGAAGCCTCAGCCCTTACAGGATAAACTTCGTCCTGACCCTTTCGTCAGGGATGTCCCCGTTCTTTCAACCTATATTATAGACCTTGATAAAGCGGTGTATGAGGAGCCGCTTTCTTGGGAGAAGAGGGTAAACAATCTAATTCGTCTCAATCGCTCATTAGAGAAATTATGCTTCAGATATAAATCTCTTGATATAATTACGCATACAGACCGTTTGTCGTTTCTTATGGAGTATTTTAAGAATAGTGATATAAACAAACCACAACAGAATAAATTCATTAACAAATGCGTTAGGAATATACGAGTGCATAAATGGTGGTGGGCGATAACTCATTCATCCCACCCCGTTTCAGTCTGCCAATGCGGCCGGGCCGGTACGAGACAGGAGTAAAATAACTTCCTATTTTAGTTGAATTTTAAGATGGATTTTATATAGATATAAAAAATATGCCGCTAAAAGAAGACAGGAACAGAGGACTGAGAAATATGAAAGAAGTAATTTGGGAACCATACGGTAGTTATATCACTGAAAGTAATATCACCCGCTTTATGCAGAGGCATTCTATCAAGACCTACAATGAGTTAATTAAACGCTCAACAGACGATATTGAATGGTTCTGGGATGCGGCTCTTAAAGACCTTGGTATTGAGTGGTATAAACCTTATACCAGGATACTTGATACCTCGGCTGGTTTCCCCTGGGCGAAATGGTTTATTAATGGGAAGATAAATATTGTGCATAACTGCATAGACCGACATATCGCAAATCCCAAATCGCAAATCCCAAATCCTCCGCCAAAGGTGGATCCGCCCCTGGAGGACAAAATTGCTTTCATCTGGGAAGCCGATGATGGTGCAGTTAGGAAAATTAGTTATGACGAGTTAAATAAAATGGTTTGCCAAGTTGCGAATGGCTTAAAGTCATTAGGTATTAAGAAAGGTGATACAGTCGGTATTTATATGCCGATGATACCAGAACTTGTTGCGGTATTTTTCGGATGTCTCAAGATAGGAGCCGTGGTTATCCCGATATTCTCCGGCTTTGGCGCAACGGCTTTAGCAACAAGATTATCTGATGCTGAAGCAAAAGTTGTGTTCACTGCAGATGGTGGATTTCGCCGTGGTAAACAAGTGCTACTTAAAAAAGAGGTTGATATTGCCGCAAAGGATATACCAACTATCAAGAATATAATTGTAGTTCAACGATTGGGGCTGCCTGATGTACCGATGACAAAAGGCCACGATTTATTCTGGAACGAGGTCATTTCTAATCAATCAGAAGATTGTAAAACAGAGGTTCTGGATGCCGAAGATATTGCCCTGATTATATACACCTCAGGCACGACCGGGAAACCCAAGGGTACTGTTCATACGCATGCCGGCTGTCTTGCCCAGATGTCTAAGGAATTGGGCTATTATTTTGATGTAAAGCAAAATGATATTTTTTTCTGGTTCACTGATATTGGCTGGATGATGGGGCCTTGGGAAATTATCGGCGTCTCGTTTTTCGGTGCAACTTTTGTAATCTACGAAGGTGCGCCCGATTATCCTAAGCCAGACCGACTCTGGGATATAATAGAACGACATAAAATAAATTCGCTCGGTATCTCGCCAACCGCTATCAGATTACTGATTACTTATGGCGATGACTGGGTCAGGAAACATAACCTTTCCTCTTTGCGAATACTCGGCTCAACCGGCGAACCGTGGGACCCGGAATCATATCTCTGGCTCTTTAAGAAGATTGGACAAAAACGGTGTCCGATTATAAATATCTCAGGCGGAACAGAAATTGTCGGATGCCTTCTTTCTCCTTTACCGATTACTGCCCTCAAACCCTGCACCTTACGAGGTCCGGGACTGGGAATGGATATTGATGTATTTGATGACAAAGGCAAGCCGATTCGGGGAGGAATTGGTCATCTGGTCTGTAAAAAACCAGCACCATCTATGACCAAGGGTTTTCTTAAAGACCCGCAACGATATTTAGAGACCTATTTTTCCCGCTGGGAAAATATCTGGTATCACGGTGATTGGGCAAAGGTAGATGAAGATGGATTCTGGTTTCTTTATGGCAGAAGCGATGACACCATCAAGGTCGCAGGAAAAAGAACAGGGCCCGCAGAAATAGAATCCGCATTGATTGAACATCCGGCAGTTAGCGAAGCAGCCGCAATCGGTGTCCCTCACGATATTAAAGGTGAAACCGTTGTTTGTTTTGTAGTCCTGAAACCCTCGGTTCTGCCTTCAGAGACCATTAGAGAAGAACTTAAAGGACAGGTGGTAAAGCATTTAGGAAAAACCCTAAAACCTGATGAGTTAAAATTTGTTAAAATGCTACCCAAGACCCGTTCTGCTAAAATTGTTCGCGGCGTAATTAAACGAAAGTATCTAAAACAGGACTTGGGCGATATTTCTTCTGTGGAAAATATGGATGCGATAGAAGAAATTGGTCGTGCCGTTTAATATAGCGATGGAAGACAAAACTAATCTCAATCCGTTAAATAGCAATGTTCTATTATTGAATAAGTATTACATTGCTTTAAGAGTCATTTCTGCGCGTCGGGCATTTCTTTTCCTTGCCAAAGATTATGCCGAGGTGATTAACAAAAATAACGGACGATTTGAGGGTTATAGGTTCTATCACTGGATTAAAGAATCAGGCAATGACGGCTACCTTGATGACGAATACATCCATACGCCCACTTTGCGGATACTGGTGCCACGGGTAATCCGTTTATTAGAATACGATAAAATGCCGAGAAGGGAATGGAAATTTAACCGCAAAAATATTATGATTCGTGATAATTATCAATGTCAATATTGCGGAAAAAAATATTCACTCGGCTTTCTAACCATAGACCATATTATTCCTCGTTCTCGTGGCGGGACAACATCATGGGTAAATGTGGTTACTTCCTGTACCAAGTGTAACACCAAAAAAGGCGGCAGACTACCTCAAGAAGCAGGAATGAACCTGATAAAAAAACCACAAGCCCCCAAGTTTGACCATAGTCTTATGAGATTGCTCATCAACCCCAAATACTCTATCTGGAAAGAATTTATTAAAGATATCTCTACTAAACTCAGCACATAATTTATGTGCTGGGCGAAGTTTTCTTATGGAATTAAAAGGCGATTTATCTTCTGTTTCGTTAGTTAATATCTTTCAGGGTATTATTTCCGAAGGCAAGGAAGGAACCCTGATTATTTATGATGATAAGAGTAAAAAGGAAATATATTTTTCTAAGGATGGTATTCGGCTTCTTTCAAGTGGTGAGCGAAAGGGTTTAGCCATCGGCGAGTTACTGGTCAATAGAAAAATTATTACCCCGGCACAACTATCTCAAGCCCTCACAACCCAGAAAACAACCTCTCTGAAATTAGGGGAAATTCTTTGCCATATGAAGGTCATCACCCCTCAGCGGATTGATGAAATAATTAAAGAACAGATAGAAGATGAAATTTGTGATGTTTTCAGATGGGAAAACGCAAGGTTTGAGTTCACGGGCCCTCCGCCCACAAAATCTTTAATGTCCGAACAAAACCCGGTTACTGTTTTAAGTTTAGATGTCAATCACCTGCTCAAAAAGATATCACAACGTTCACAAGATTGGGAGAGCGTTAAAGGACTTTTCAAGGGGTATCACTCTATCATCAGGTTATCTGATAATTATGAGGAAAAGTTAGAAGCAATTCAATTGTCAGAAGATGAAAGAGTTATCTTTTCATTGATGGAAGGATTCAAGACATTAGATGATATTGTAAAGTCATCACCGCTTGGTGCGATTGGGACATATAAGGCAGTTTATAACCTTTCCCAGAAAGGGATTGTTTGTGAAATCGGGCTTAATGAAATTAAAGACTATGCCCGACAACTGCGTAAGGAGAAGAATCTAACAGGTGCATTATTATTTTACCAACAGGCATTAAGTATTAATCCCCAAGATTTAGGCATTCTTGAAAATGTCGCTGAAATTCTGGAAAAATCAGAACGTTTTACTGAAGCCGGCGAAAAATATAAACAATTAGCCAAACTTCTTACAGACAAAAGCGATATTAATCTGGCGATTACTTACTACAAAAAATCTCTCTCTTTTTTACCAGCAGATGAAGAAATTTATAACATCCTATTTAATCTCTGGTTGATTCAAAACCAGAAATCAGAAGCAATAAAGACAGGTAAAGAGTTGCTAAAACTCTATGCGCAGTCTAAAAAGATTAAAGAACTGCTTGAATTGGTAGACAAGATTTCATCCATTCAAACACCCGGTGGGACCGATGTTGAATTGCGCGCCTATGTTGTATCCGCGTATTTCCAGATGGGCGAATATAATAAATCAAGAGAGGAACTTGATAAAATCATAAAGGACATACCGCAGAGTAAAATTGATTTGCTGATTAAAACATATGAAAGTGTCTTAAAAATAGAACCCAGACAATCTGATGTCCGTTATCGGCTGGATGACCTTCGCAAAACTAAACTCCAACAAAGGAAAAGAACAAGAAAGCGTCTTGCTATTACTGGCGGTATTATTTTCGTCTTACTTATTGTTGCTCTTATTGGCTGGAACGATTATGCCACTTATAAAAGATTTGAACTCCTTAAACAGGAAGTTGACAATTTCAAGAAAAAAGAAGATTACGAGTCAGCCATTAGTAAATATCAACAATTCAAATTTACCCTTGCGTTTTATACCAGAAGTGCCCTTCAGAAAGAAATTAATTCTCTACACCTCCTTTCACAGAAAAGGGAAGATAAAATTAATGCTATTTTTAATAAGGAATTGATATCCTTACAGGAAAGATACAAAAACATTCAGGTAATCAAAGAGAAACAGAACTACGATAACGGCTTGAAAGAGATAATAGAGATAGAACCAATTGTAATCAGCGCGATTGATAACCTGCCGAACAGAATTCATTTATTAGGCGGTAGCGATACAATTATAGAAAACCATCTTCAGAATTATCAGCAGTTTTTAGAAGAAATCCGGAGAGACAGATTAGCAACAGAAAAATATCTTGAGTCCGCTTCATCGCTACATCAGAAGTCAAAAGAACTTACACAGATGGGAAAATTAGAAGAATCCGCCAGAGTAATAAGAGAATTGGTGAGTGCATATCCGGCTTCTCATATGGCACAAACAGCCAGAATTCCTATTTATGTAGAGACAATTCCCTCTGGTGCTGATGTCTTTCTTAATAATGTAAAACAAGGGAAGACCTCCTTAATACTTTATCTTTCACTTAAAGAAACATCTGTGATAAATCTTAAGAAAAGGGGATTCTCTTCGTTCACTAAAGAAATCAAGTCATACGAAGACCCGTTTTTACGCATCTCATTAGAAAAGGCATTCAAATGGCAATTTAATACTAATTTGCCGCTTGAAACAACACCCCTGATATATAACGATATGGTTTTTATTACGACAAAAGATGGCTATCTTAAGGCAATTGATTCACATAATGGCTCATTAAAATGGGTCTTCAAGACCGATACCCCCTCAGAGATATACTCATCGCCCCAGATAAATAATAATATGATTATATTTGGGGCGACAGATAATAATCTCTATGCGGTGCGTTCAAATGCGCCGATTAAACTTTTCCAGGTCAAAACAAATGCTCCTATTCGTGCCTCTGCATTCTTTTCACAGGATAGAAAAATAACACTAATAAACAACACTGATAAAAACCTTTATGCTATTTCTGAAAATAGCGCGGTTTTATGGAAATATAATGCTAAGGCAAAAATATCTGCCGGTGGGGTAGTAGATAATATGATTGTCTATATTACCTCCGAAGACGGGCTTCTTCACGCCCTTGATCTGACAAACGGCGAAAAAATCTGGGCTTTATCTCTGGGAGAAAAACTTACACCTCCTATTATTGATAAGAGAATGCTTTATGCCGGTAGCACAAATAAGACAATCTATGCGGTTAATCTGGCATCGCGAGCAATCCAATGGTCATATCAACTTAAACACGAAATAACAGCCCATTTAAGTTTAGCAGACGATTCTCTTTTAGTTCCCTGTAATGATGGTATATTACATTGCTTTGATATAAATACGCAAAAAATCAGATGGCATTTTAATACTAAAGGTCCGTTAAGCGCAGGTGCGATTGTTTCCAGAAAAGATAATGTTGTTTATTTTGGTAGTGAAGATACATATTTTTACGCGATAACTCTTTCAAACGGGCAAGAAATCTGGAAGTATAAAACCAATAATAAGATTCGTGCTATACCATCTATGGATGATACGACTGTTTACATCGGTAGTGACGATGGTTTTCTGCACGCAATAGAAAAATAATTTTCAGATTGGCTTGACGTAGAAATTATATTAATAGGAACCACAGACCCCGACCCCGATTTCATCGGGGCACTGATAGGTGAAGAGATAAATCGCTTTACTTTTCCCCTTTCCCACCCCCTCAAAGAAAAGGTGGGGGTGGAAGACGATGTTTCCGCCATCCTTAACTTCTTAATAATATGTGGGTTAGAGCAAATACCGCGCCAGAACAGCCATTATTTACCCACACTAATCCGTGATGACCTTTTGTTTTAATATAAAGTTGTCCCAGCGGGATCAGATAAATAGCGGTTTGTAGCCGATGGAGTATCCCCATTGGAATTACTACCGAGTAGAACCCCGAATAGAACCCTGGATAGCACTCCAGGAAGCACTCCGGATAGCATTCCGGATAGCATTCCAGTAAGCACTGCAGTAAGCACTGCAGTAAGCACTGCGGTAAGCACAAGAGGAAGTAGTAGATTAAGCGGTCAATTAAGCAGTAGTAAAGGCGTATGGGATAGTATTCCCCCCTATCACCTTGCATTTCAATCTAACCCATTGTCAGTGATAAG
>JAGUXD010000058.1 GCA_020062035.1 Candidatus Brocadiia bacterium
CCATTAAACCGCGAATAATGGAACTGGAATCAACCCCTCTGATAGAATCAATCTCTGCCCTTGTGATTGGTTGCTTATAGGCGATAATTGAAAGTGTCTCTAAAGCCGCATTAGAAAAGACGCCCTCGTTTCTCGTCTCGTATAATTTTACCAGATATGGCTGATATTCTGGCTTGGTCCTCAATTGATAACCGCCTGCAATTTCATAAATCCCGAACCCGTGGCTCTGTTCATAAGTCCTTTTTAATTCGTCAATGCATCGCCTTACCATCTCAGAAGTTGTATTATTCCCAACTATTTCTTTAATCCGATTAATAGTGAGCGGTTTGTCTGATGCAAATAGCAATGTCTCTACAATAAATTTAAGATTAGCCAATTCTGTCATATTTTATCCCCGCCAACTTTCCCTTCTTACCAAGGAGTTCTTCAATTCTGAGCAACTGGTTATACTTTGCAACCCGGTCGGTCCGGGAAGCCGAGCCAGTCTTAATCATCCCCGCATTTGTTGCCACAGAAAGGTCAGCAATAAATGTCTCTTCGGTTTCACCTGAGCGATGTGAAATTATCGTAGTATATTTGTGCTCTTTGGCTAATTCAATTGTATCTAATGTCTCGCTTACAGTTCCAATCTGGTTCAGCTTAATCAGGATAGAATTGGCCACACCTTCCTTGATACCCCGTTCTAATCTGAGTGTATTAGTAACAAAGACATCATCACCAACAATCTGGGTCTTATCGCCAATCGTTTTGGTAAGCATTGCCCAGCCCTGCCAATCATCCTGTGCCATTCCATCTTCAATAGATATTATCGGATAGCCCTGTGTCCATTTCTTATACAAATCAACCATCTGCTCTGCTGAAAGCACGGCCTGAGACGACTTCTTGAAGAAATATTTGTTCTGCTCAAAGAATTCACTTGCCGCAGAGTCAATTGCCAGAGATACATCTCGGCCGGGCCTATGACCTGCCTGTTCTATGGCTTTAAGAATTACTTCAAATGCTTCTTCGTTTGACTTAAGATTCGGTGCAAAACCGCCCTCGTCTCCGACTGAGGTTGAATAGCCCATACTCTTTAATACCTTTTTGAGATGATGAAAAACCTCTGTGCCCATTCGCAATACCTCAGAAAAACTTTTCCCTGAGTGTGGCACAATCATAAATTCCTGGATATCTAAATTATTATCCGCATGGGCTCCGCCATTGATTATATTCATAAAAGGCACTGGTAAGGTGCGGGCTTGGTGACCGCCTAAATAGAGATAAAGAGGAATATTTTTAGCATTAGCCCCAGCACGCGCCACTGCCATAGATACCGCAACCGTTGCATTTGCACCCAATTTGCTTTTATTAGCCGTTCCATCAAGTTTAATAAGGGTCGTGTCAATCTCTTTTTGCTTAAAAACCGATTTGCCTTTTAATGCAGGCGCTATGATATTATTGACATTAGCAACTGCACGAGTTACACCCTTGCCTAAATATCGCTTATTATCGCCATCGCGCAGTTCCAGTACTTCATAAACACCCGTAGAAGCACCAGAGGGAGCAGATGCCCTGCCTAAAATACCGCTCTTCAGAAGGACATCTACTTCTACTGTTGGATTACCCCTTGAGTCCAATACCTCACGACCAAAAATACAATCTATTTTACTCATATTTGAATTATGGATACTCCCTTACAATCTGTCAACCCACACTTAACTTATGTGTGGGGTCCGACAGAGATGGATCTGCCTATGGCATGACAAACTAATTTAAGGTCCTTCATCAGCCGGGCAAATTCCAGCGGACTGATACTCTGAAAACCATCACTTAATGCTTTATCAGGATTATTATGCACCTCTATAATGAGACCGTCTGCACCTGCGGCAACAGCGGCTCTGGAAACAGCCGGGACAATGGCTCTCACTCCTGTTGCATGGCTCGGGTCAACAATCACAGGTAAATGTGTCTTCTGCTTTAAGACAGGCACCGCTGAAATATCTAATGTGTTCCTGGTATATTTCTCAAAAGTTCTAATACCACGCTCACATAAGATTACATTCGGATTACCCTTAGAGAGTATATATTCTGCTGACATCAATAGTTCTTCCAATGTGGACATCATCCCACGTTTAAGAAGCACGGGTTTTCTTGTTCTGCCCACTTCTTCCAATAAAGCATAATTCTGCATATTCCGTGCACCAATCTGCAGGACATCTGCGTATTTACTGACCAGAGCGACATTAGATGAACTAATCACTTCGGTAACCACCGGTAATCCGGTTTCGTTTCTAACTCGTGCAAGAATCTTAAGTCCTTCTTCTTTGAGTCCCTGAAAACTATAAGGTGATGTGCGCGGTTTGAATGCACCACCGCGTAGAATGTTAGCGCCTGATTTTCTGACCGCTCGCGCAATCTTAAGCATCTGAACCGGATTTTCCACCGCACACGGACCGGCCATCACCACGACCCCTTTGCCGCCGACAATTACATCACCAATTTTTACCAGCGTATCCGAACCGCGGTATTCGCGACTGACCAACTTGAACGGCTCTCTGGTCTGGACTACTTCTGCTACACCGCTCAGACGATGGATGTCATTCAGAAGACCCGCATTATCACCGATGACACCAATCTGGGTAACACGACCGGATTTTGATAGATGCGGCACAAATCCAGAGTTTTCTATCAGACGAATAATACGCGATATCTGTTTAATATTTATTTCTGGATTAAGTCGGACGATTATCATCTTTTTATTATACTAAATTCTCTCTCAACTTAGCAAAAAATTTCTGTGCTTCTTCGTAATCCCGTGCCCTGATAATATGCTTAAGAAACTCAAGACGCGAGTTTATCTTTTCAAGTTGGGATAAGGAATACGGATTAAATAGCACCTCTGCCAGCAGGAAATCATCTTCGGCAAGAAGCCTCTGAGCAATCTTGCGATGCCGTGCAAAGGTCGTGCCGGGAACGGTCTTCTGGTTCAGGCAGGCTACAAAAACTATAGATGAAGCAAACGGCAGGGTCAGCGAATACGCCATCAATTTATCATGCTCAGCAAATGGGCATACTGAAACATTCAATCCATATTTTGCGAAGAATGTTCTGAAAAACCCGGTTGCGGCCTCGTCGGACTCGCTTATAATAATCACATTCTCGTCTTTGAGCGAATCCATCTTTGCGAAGGTCGGACCAAACATCGGATGCACCGATGCAAATCTGAATCCGCAATTCTGATAATACCGCGGCAATCCGCCCTTGATTGATGCTACATCTGAAATAATACAATCTCTCGTCAGATATCTGGTAACTGATTCAAAAGCACTGATGATATTCTGAAGATTAACGGCATTAATAAGTAGTTCCGGTCTGAACGATGCCAGTTGAGCCATTTCTGAGAGAACCTTCATTACTGCCGCATTCTTTGTCTTGCTTGGGTTAATATCATACACTGCTACCTCGTTATCCTCGGCAAGTCTGTTTGCGAGCCACGAACCCATCTTGCCAAAACCGAGAACAACTATTCTCATCGTGTAACCTCCTTGTAACAACCAAGGGACTTAAACATTATAGTCTTTTGTCTAACCTCATCCAGAGAACTGATTACTTTGCGCTCACGGTCAGAACCCTGGAAATCAAGGAAGAAGGCATATTTGCCTGGGTCGTTTCGTATCGGCCGTGATTCTATCCGCGTCAGGTTTATCCCGGCATCTGAAAAGACCTTTAACACCGCAAAAAGCGTTCCTGCCTCGTGCTTAGTGGAAAAGATAATGGAACATTTATTACCAGACCCAATTGTCCCGATGTTACATCGGGATGCCAGAATAAGAAATCTGGTGAAGTTTGATTTATCGTCTTCTATTTCCTCTTTAATTATTTCCAGGTTATAGAGTTCGGCACAGGATTTATGAGCAATCGCAGCGGCGGCCTTGGGACGCATATCCGAAATCATCCTCGCAGCACCGGCTGTATCATAAAAAGGTATCGGCTCCAGGTTATTACGGGAGAGAAACCCCCGACACTGAGCCAGCGCCTGGGGATGGGAATAAACAACTTTTATCTCGCGATAATCGGTCTCTGGAAGCGAAAGAAGAGCGTGATGTATTGGAAGTATCTCCTCACCAACTATTTTGATGTCGGTTTCTACCAGAAGATCGTTCACTTCTCCAACCGCACCCTCAAGTGAATTCTCCACTGGCACAATACCGAAATCAATCTGTCCGTCCCTGACATCGTCAAACACATCCCGGAACTCTCGGCAGGGAAGCGGAACCATAGTCCTATCAAATTTCAGGGCCGCGGCCTCGCCATACGCTCCGTGCTCGCCCTGAAACCCGATGGATTTGAAGTCCTGTTGCTGGATTCGTTTGCTTTGGGCAATTATTTCGCTGAATAGTTTCTCTGAAAATGACTGATTGATAAGTCCCTGCGAATAACGATGAATATTACCCAACACCACCTGTTCCCGACCCG
>JAGUXD010000073.1 GCA_020062035.1 Candidatus Brocadiia bacterium
ACTTATTAGGACAATAGTCCTGCCAAAGTAGGATAACCCCTTAATTTATAAGGACTTATCACAAAATTCATAGAAGAGGTGGGGGGTAATCCCCCCTATGCTACCAAGTACTACTTCAGGTTCACTTCCAAATCCGCTTCCAGGACTGTCTTCAGGTCTGCTTCCAACTCCACTTCCAGGACCGCTTATAGGTCTTGTTCCAGGTCTGCTTATAGGACGACTCCCGGTTCCGCTTCCAGAACGCCTTCCGGGTCTGCTTCCAGGACGACTCCCGGTTCCACTTCCAGAACGCCTTCCTGGTCTGCTTATAGGTGCGATTTCAAGACCGCTTTCAAGTTCCATTCCTCTCTTATTACTCGTTTTAATACTTTGCACTGAGTCGGATGAAGCCACCTTTGACCTTATAGCCCCTGCCTAATGTGGTCAGGTCATCTGTGAAATCAACAAGGTTATAGCCGAAGCCGAACACGATGTTATCCGATATCTCCCTGTCTATCTCAAAGACCGTACCTGTTCTCTTATCCTGTGCTAACTTGACTTCCAATACCCTGAATTCGGCTCCGACTGTCCATGAGGAGACGCGGTAATTCAGCCTGGTCGCTATCAAACTTACATCTTTTGATAACTCAGGTAAATCGCTTACACTCTCTATATTTTTCCTGTAGGCGACCTTTTCCACGAGTGTGAATGCCCTACTGAGGTCCATTGCGCCTTCTATGGCAAAGATTATCGCCTTCGTATCTGTGCTCAGTGTGCTCTGGGCCTGGGTGTTCTGGTCTTCTAAATAGTTGACCTTACCGATAAAGTTATATTTATCATATTTTACGGGTCTATAAGCAAAGGCGAGCCCTGTCTCGGCAAAGCGGGCCTCGGATACATTGGTGGATTTGTTCTTACTCTCTGATAGATAACCTTTTAGAGTAATAGAGAGGTCTTCATTTGCCTGATAGAACAGACGATTTGCGGATAGATAGGTCTGTTTTTTATCAGCGGCTTTATCGGTTCTTAATTCTAATCGGGCGCTCATATGGATATAGCCAGGGATTCTTGAACGTTCTTTTTCCTTTGAATGACTGTTATATACGGCTTCTGTTGCCAGGCAGTCTCTTGACTGGACCAGACCTTGTAAATTATCTATCTGGCTTCTCTCGTAAGACCCGTTTAATAACCAATTATCTGTTGTAATAAAGGTGTAGTTGGTTCCGACCAGAGCGGATAGTTGTCCGTCTTCTGCGCCCTTTCGCTGCACAAACCTGTTCTCACGATAAACATCCATCCGCGATGAGACCTTCTCCTTCTCGCCAATTACGACACTCTGGGACTGTTGACCTGAGGCATCCTGCGTGATTTGATAGTTCGTATAGAGTGTCTTTTTGTCAGTGCCTTCATTGATACTGGTCGTAACGCCGAACATCGTAGCATGGCCCAGGCTGCCCATAGTTTGCTGGATATTGCCTGTTATTTTATCAGATAGTTTGAGATTAGCCCCTAAGGTCGTCTGGTTATTGGGCTTACCTTGTAATGCTAATTGTTCTTCACCAAAGACAGACATATCTTTATTCACATTGTAATCAGCCCTGAATGCGAGGTTATGTGATGCCTCATCTCGCAAGAGACCCGGGGTGATATATGGTTTAAGCGTATCCTGATAACGGTATTCTGCGCTGAGACGAACCGGGTCTTGAGCGTGAGATAATTGCATTGTCAGGGACTGTGTCTGCGATGCACCAGCCGAAAGCCGGCTCGCCTCATTGCCACTCTCCAGTATTTTCTGGTTATCCAAACGGGTTAAGAAGGTATCGTTATCAGTAAGTTTTGCCCCAATCTCTAATCCCATCTTTTCTGTGCCCTGCTGTGAGATTGTCGCATTCGTTGAGAAGCCCGGCTCGGTCCTTGCCAGATACGCAGAGCCAACTATTTCTGCGGGCTTTTTGTTGAGCATCGCACCGATGTCTGTCGCTAACGTGAATTTGTAAGCCGAGCCATCCGCAGATTGAGATGTGATAATAGGGGTGTATCTTAAACCACCGTCATAAGAAACATAGCCGGTCATAAGTTCACTCTCACTCTTGGCATAGTCCAATTTAGCATTCATCCATTTAGATAGTTTCGCGTTCAAATCCACGCCGATGAGCGTATAATCAGAAAGGTCTTTAGTTTCTTTGACATAAGTTGTACCGATGTTGATATTATTAAGTGTCTGGCTGGCGCGGAAACCCATTGCTTCTTCCTTGAAATCCCACCAGTGTTCGGGCTCGTATTCATAATCAACCACAAGGAATGTCGGATTGCCTTCTAACAACTCATTGGAAATCAGAGTTGTTGAGGGTTTTACTGAATGTAGCGGTTTATTAAGGATAATCCTGCCTGAGGAATAATCTATCTCATAATCTTCATAGAGTTTGAGATTAGTAGTCTGAATGTTCATTCCGGTGATTTTGTCTCGGACTTCAATGGCTAATTTTTCCGAGCCCTCGCGGAGAGTTTTGTGTCTAAGATAATAGAGCGAGCCGCCTGTGGCTCTAATCTCATCTCTTGATGCCATCTGATTTGCTTGTGCGATAAAGCCGTGAAGTGTCGTTTTGCTTCGGCGCCATTCCTGCGCTGGTTGGTCATAACCAACCTGCATTCCATATAAAGAGCGGTTGTATTGGGCTAATTCATTACCCGCCATATTGGTATGATAGTTGCCGAGCAGCGCCTTATAGCCCTTGCTGTGTTCCGCTGAGAAATATAATGGACCCTGGGTATTGAATGCCTCATCAACACGGGTTGACGAGTCCCCATACATCGGATAGAACTTATCAGAATCCAGGAATCTAAAGAGATGTTTTTGGTCCACCCGTTTTGTATCTAAAGAGCCGGTGATATTCCACTTGTCTGTTTTTGCCTTGAGGTATGCCGAGACTCTGACGTCCGCAAATGAGCCGTCCTTGTATCTAATATCATTCTTTGCCAACTCATCTAAGAAAAACTCCTCGCCTTCTCTCGTGTTAGAGCCCATCATTACATCTCCTAACAGAGTGAGCAAGAAGTATTCTTCCTTCTCGGGTCGCAGTTTGATATCTGAGGTGAAGAACCTTCTTTTGCCGTCTTTAGTAAGAACCTCAACAATTACCTGTTCCTCGGTTGTGGATAAATACAGGTCGGTCTCAAAGTATCCGTCCTCCTCCAAGGGCTTAAGTTTCATAATGTCAGGTGTTTTATCTGTTGAGATAATTACAGTATTCGTTGGATGGGTCGTGCCCCTGATATTATACATATAGCCCTCAACCGGAATTTTTTTCTCTCCTATGCCTCTGGTACCAGGGGCAGGCACGCTCACCAGAACTGCCTCTGGAGGTTTTTCCTTGATACCTAACAAACTCCCGACGGTTTTAGCCCACTTCTCTTTTACATCAAATGTGCCTTCTATGCTTCTATCCTCTCTTCGTTCTTTATCCTGTAGTAAAAGGACATAAAGATAGGTCTTATCCTTCTCTACTAATCTTCCGTCATCTGACTTTCCGTCCCAGACAATTGCTTTATCTATATCTTTTCTCGTGCCTGAAAAGGCCTTAAAAACACGATAGCCCTTTGGCGGGCTCCATTGTATCGTATCCGGCCACTTGGGTCCTGCGGTCCCTTCCCTGAATATATCATCATCCCGAGCGGATTTCTCCAGATAACTAGTTTCCCGCCTCGGCGGGCTCGGCTCAAGAATATATAACTTCCATTGTTCTATAAAGGCGATGTAATTAAGACAAATCTTGAATCTAGCATTACTTACTAATCCGCCTGCACTAATCTGCATTATCTCAGGTGTCAATGCAATCTCTAATTCAGGGACAATCACAGGTCTTTCTGTGTCCCGCCTTACCGAACATTCCAGAACCGGCAACTGAACCGTTCCTTTGTATTCGGCTTCTCTTCCATTTATGTCTATGCATCTGATTTCTACCCGGTTATCATCTATGAATGTGAGTTCTTCCTTCCTGGCGTCTCCGTTCTTTAACTGGTATTCAATCCCGTCCGGGCGGGATATTTTCACAGTGACGATGTCACTCGCTTCCTCCATCGGCGTTGTCCATTTCAACGGCACTAATTGTCCTGCTAATCTAATCTCAGGCACCCCGTCTATCACCTTAATTTCTAGAATAATAAGGGATTTACTGACGAGCTTATCCGCTGAGACGCACACCCCAAAATTACATTTCTCCAGCCGACCCCCGCCCGTAAATCTCACTATCAACGGATGCGCTGTGGTAAAACTGGTATCCAGCGGCAAGGTCGTTGTATCTATCTTGAGTAATTTGGTCACTGGTCTTATCCCAGCGATATGATATTTACCGTCCTTATCTGTAATCACGACAACCCCGTCTTCGGTTGTAATCTTGACATCAGAAACGCCTCTTTCACCTTCATCCTGGACACCATTACCGTTAGTATCGTTGAATACCTTACCGATGATAGTCGCATAATCAAAAAGGGCATCAGGCGAAACCCTGACCTTCACCTTAGCATTATTGGATATCTGGGTCGTAGACACAGATACATTGGCCGTATTCAGGTAATCACCGAACACGACCCCTGAACCGACCACTAATTGATAACGATAGACGAGCGATGAATTCGCGAATAAAGTAATCGCTGGGAATTCTTTAGTAAGAAGAGTACCAGAAGGTGTAACTTTACTGGTCACTGACCCGCTAATCAATACACTGGAGTCCTCTACGAATTTTAGGCCCGCGGGCAACGTATCTTTTAACCTCATTCCAGCAACAGTGATAGGAAGCGAGTTTTCTATCTTCACCTCGTAAGTAATAATATCTCCATACGAGACCTCAGCCCTATTAGCGGTCTTACTAATCTTCAATAGAGCGGCATTCGGGTCAACCGGGATGTCTATGGTCTGGAGCGTTCCTGGCTGGACAAATGCATCCCCACGAAATGTCTTGCTCGTTGGATTGGATGAATTAATTGTATCAGTAAATCCCTTCTGACTCCAGTCCAGCCGCCATGTCTGTTGGGCAGTTGGGAAGTCATAGCCCGGTGCTGAAACAACTTCTAATTTATACCTCTTGGTCTCGCTTATAGCCCAACCAAATCCGAGAGGACCTACCTTGTAGGTCTGGTAATCTATTTCTACTCCCTCTGGGTCTGCTGGATGCTCAGGAGAGATGGAGCCAGGGGGAGTATCTAACGCAACAATCCGCACTACGGCTCCGACCACTACTTCCCCGGTTACGCTATCAAATACCCGACCTTTTGGGTCAACAAGATTTATCGGATATAGTAGACTCACTACTCCATCACACGAGACCGATAGATTATGTATTCCTCTCGGTAACGGGTCCTTGGTCTCTATCTCATAATCACCATTACCATCTGCGACTGCCTCTCCGATATTCAAATCCAGATGAGAGGCAATCTGTGCGAATACTCGTGCACCCGGCTTTGCCTTACCTTTTATCTTTATCTTACCTCCAACCGCTTTTATAGTTGTTGTAACAGCAGTATCTATATCAATATACTGCTCCTGTCCGGTTGCCAGTTGCGTCAGTTGTGGCACCTTCTCTGGTCCTGGTAATTCTTCCACCTGAATATTTATACTTGCACCGGGCTCATCACCTATAAATGGTGTAATTGTATTATGACCTTCTGCAAGTGCCTCGGTCACCGCGATCCGGTAATATCCGTCATCAGCATTTGAGGCCCCTCTGCCGATAATCTTCCCGGCAACATCTTTTAGAACTATTTCTTGACCATAAAAGCCCTGCGCCACT
>JAGUXD010000091.1 GCA_020062035.1 Candidatus Brocadiia bacterium
ACTTATAAAACAGATAAAACATCTATTGACGCAAAGATTAAAGAATGCGACAGAAAGAAATGACAGTTATAAAAACTAATCTATCCCACCAAATTAAAACATCTATCAAATATATCAGAACTAAAATTAAGAAATTTACACCAGAAATCGGTATTATCCTCGGAACAGGACTTGGAAAATTCTCGCGGGAGATAGAAGACAAAATAATAGTATCTTATAATAAAATCCCCGGTTTTCCTGTGTCCACAGTTGCAACTCATAAAGGAGAATTAGTTTTTGGCAAAATCGCTAATAAACCTGTTATTGCAATGGTAGGCAGATTCCATTATTACGAGGGCTACTCACTACAGCAGGTTACCTTTCCTGTTCGCGTAATGAAGGCATTGGGTGTAAAAGTCCTGATTATTTCTTCTGCAGTCGGTAGTGTAAATGATTCATGTCCTTGTGGGATGGTTGTTCTCATAAAAGACCATATCAATTTATTGGGCAATAATCCTTTAATCGGTCCGAACGACGATTCTTTAGGTCCGCGATTTCCTGATATGTATGATACTTATGATAAGCGCCTTCTGGAATTAGCAAGACAGGTTAGCGAGGAAAATAGAATAAAAACTTATGAAGCAATCTATGCGGCTATGACAGGTCCTAATTTAGAGACCCCGGCTGAATATCGGATGGTTCGTATCATCGGCGCTGATGTGGTCGGAATGTCAACGGTTCCTGAAGCGATTGTCGCGGTTCATTCGGGTTTGCGCGTCTTGGCTCTCGCAGTGGTTACAGACCTGGCTACCCCATCTGCCCTGAAACCCATTAACCTTGATGAGATTATTCAGATTGCCAATAATGCCGAGCCACATCTCAGTACCATTATAAATGGAGTGATTGCGAAACTATGAGTGACTCGCCTGTGGATTATCAAAAAACCCTGAACCTACCACAAACCGATTTTTCTATGAAAGCGGATTTGGTGAAAAAGGAACCCCTTATCCGCCAGAAATGGGAAAAAGAAGACCTCTATCATCAGATACTCAAAAAGAATCAGGATAATCCCAAATATATCCTTCACGACGGACCACCTTACGCCAATGGCGATGTTCATTGTGGCACTGCCTTAAATAAGATTCTCAAAGACATCGTCGTCAAGTTCAAGACAATGCAGGGTTATTCTACGCCCTTTGTTCCGGGCTGGGATTGTCACGGTATGCCGATTGAACATCGGGTAATGACCCAGTTAGGCAATAAAGCCCGCTCGCTCACCAAATCTCAGATTCGTGATGAATGCGAAAAATACGCCCGTAAATATATTGGTATCCAACGTCAGCAATTTAAGGCACTCGGTGTTTTTGCGGACTGGGAAAGACCCTATCTCACCCTTGATTTCTCTTATGAATCTGCTGTCATAGAAGTATTTCGTGACTTAGTTAAACAAAACTATATCTATCGTAAACTTAAACCTATTCACTGGTGTATGTATTGTGAAACCGCACTGGCTGAGGCAGAATTAGAATATGCTGACGAAACCAGTCCTTCTATCTATGTCAAATTTCCGACCGCCCCTACCTTCGCTCAAGTGCTATCTAAAAAACTTGATAAACAGTTAAAGGGCTTACCTGTTTCCTTTCTAATCTGGACGACCACACCATGGACCTTACCAGCCAATGTAGCGATTGCCTTAAATCCGACATTTGAATATGCTTTAATCAAGACAAATAACGAATATCTAATTATCGCTCTCGGCTTGGTTGAAAAAGTAATGGATATTATCGGGTATAAGAATTATAAGGTCATTACCAAAATCAATGGCAGCCAATTAGAGGGTTTGACTTATAAGCATCCTTTTGTAAATCGCACCTGTCAGATTATCCTGGCTGATTATGTCCGTTTGGAAGATGGCACAGGCATTGTCCATATTGCACCAGGACACGGTGAAGAGGACTATGAGAGCGGATTAAAATACAATCTGCCTGTTATCAGCCCTGTTGATAGAAGCGGCAGGTTCACATCTTCTGCCGGCATCTTCCCTGGTATGCAGGTGTTTGACGCGGATGAAGAAATCTGCCGGATGCTTAAAGATAAAGGACTTCTTTTATTGCGCAAAGATATTGTTCATTCCTATCCCCATTGCTGGCGCTGTAAAAAACCGGTTATCTTCAGAGCTACTGAACAATGGTTCATCGCGGTTGATAATAATTCCGCAAGACAAAAGGCACTCAAAGAAATCAAGAAAGTAAAATGGGTTCCGGACTGGGGCGAGGCCAGAATTTCCTCTATGCTTGGGACCAGACCCGATTGGTGCATCTCGCGCCAGCGAAATTGGGGCGTTCCTATACCGGTTTTCTACTGCACCAGATGTAACGAAGCCCTTCTTGATGTCGCGGTAATTGATTCTATCAAGGAAATATTTCGTAAAGAAGGCGCCAATGTCTGGTTCAGGAGAGCCGCAGGAGAGTTAATGCCCAAAGATACTAAATGTCCGAAATGTTCATCAACCGAGTTCGCCAAAGAAAACGACATCTTTGATGTCTGGTTTGAATCTGGCTCGTCATTCAGGGCTGTGGTCGCGGAATATCCTGACCTCTTATTCCCGGCTGATTTATATTTAGAAGGCACAGACCAGCACCGTGGCTGGTTTCAGTTATCATTATTACCTTCGGTGATGACACGTTCCATAGCGCCCTTCAAGACAGTCCTTACCCACGGGTTTGTCAAGACCCCTGAAGGCGACAAAATATCCAAATCCAGAGGCACTCTTTTATTATCTGATGAAATGGTCTCAAAAGTCGGCGCAGATATTGTGCGTCTCTGGATTTCTTCTATCAACTTTACAGATGATATTCCGATTTCTATGGAAATCCTGACTGAAAAAGCCGACCCGTATCGTAAGATTCGCAATACCTTTAGGTTTTTGTTAGGTAATCTCTATGATTTTGAGCCCGAAAAAGATACCGCTAGATATGAAAAACTCTGGGAAATTGATAAATGGGCTCTGAATAAACTCCATCGCCTAATCACGGATGTAACTAAGTATTATGACGACTTTGAATTCTACAAGGTTTTTAAGGAAATTCATAATTTCTGTATCATAGAAATGAGTGCATTCTATTTTGATATCCTCAAGGACCGACTTTATACCTTTGCTAAAACCTCTGTAGATAGAAAATCAGCCCAGAGCGTTTTATACGAGGTTCTTCTTTCACTTACCAAACTTGTTGCTCCGATATTGGTATTTAGCGCAGAAGAAATCTGGGGTCATGTACTTTCCTTAAATCCCAAATTGGACAGAAGTGTTCACTTAACCAATTTGCCCAAAGCAGATGAAAACAAGATTAATAACAAATTGGAAGAGAACTACCAGAAAATCATCAGTGTTCGTTCTGAGGTTACCAGAGAGATAGAAAATCTACGAAATCAGGACAAATTAGGTGCGACAATTGAAGCAGATGTAAAACTCTTTACTGATGATGCGTCCTTCTTTGAGTTTCTTAAATCCTATGAAAAAGACCTTCAGATGATATTAAAGGTCTCATCAGTGCAAGTTATTAAGAAAGCCCAAGCGATGCCAACAGAAAAACTCCAACTGTCTGTAGAGATTAGCAAATCAAAGTATCAAAAATGCTCAAGATGCTGGAATTATACTGAAAGTGTTGGCAGGTACCCCGCACATCCAGGACTTTGTTGCAGGTGCTTGAAAGTAATAACCACAGACCCAGACCCCGATTTCATCGGGGCATCGGGGCAGATAAACACATAATCCGCCTTAGGCCTTGCCTGACTCCATACCCCCGGGGGGAATTGAACCCCCATCTACGGCTTCGGAGGCCGGCGCTCTTTCCATTGAGCTACGGGAGCATAAAACTACCTTATCTTCACGCTTCCCCAGAATGTTACTTCTAATATGAATGAATCTCTGGCTGATGATGAGATGAATGTCAGGGGTGAAACTGGTTGCACAAGATTGCCCTTTTTGTCAAACTGTATCATTAGCGGTGTGGCTAATGCAGAGGCGCCTTCAATTATAGATATATCCGATTCTAATGTTATCTTGTCAATTTCAGCAATTACAGAGATTTTTACTTCATCAATCATTCCTATGAAAGAACTTACCGGGTTGCTAACCATTACATCCCATTTGCCTGGCATAACAGCCGCGATACCATTTTTACTTCCAACAAACATATTATTCACATATAAAGATAATATGCCGGAGTTATCAGAGAGAGTATAATCAGGTTCATAAGTCATCACAATATGGGTCCAGCGTTGATATGGGATAAACGCAGGAGATGTTCTTGTTGACAATCCTCCATAGGTTATTTCAATACTGTCATCATCTTCAATAGAAATTCCGCCATTAGATAACTCAATAACTGTTCTTTTAGTTGGCAGGGCGGGTGGTGTCGCAGAAATCCAGCATTCTATTGAGATACCCTGGTTTTGAGTCATAATGGGAATAGTGCCACATTGCGCCCAACCTATTGAGGTTATCATAAAACAATTGCCAATCCGTCCATCTACGAAAATATCCGCATCTCCATTTAACTGGGCGTTATTCCCAAAGGCACCTGTAGAATTACCATTTGTATTATCTTCAAAATGCCACAAACCCACGGTTCTACGAGCACAGGTGTATATCCGTCTCTCAACAGGGTCAATAACGAGTGTGCTTGTTCCTTTTTCGGTAATGGCGTTACTTCTGGTGTAGCGTAACATAGAAACAATCTCGCCACGAACTCCCTGAAAACCCATTTGTCTTCCGGAGAAAGAGAGAACCGCTAATCCTACTCCAGCCATTACGGCAATTATGGATAAGACAACTAATAATTCAACTAAAGAGTAAGCCCCGTTAGAGATAGGTTGCCAGAGGCAACCGTCATCCCGCTTTAGCGGGATTATCTCTAACGGATAAGCCGTGTGATTTTTCATCATATGAATTAGTTTTAGTTCCAACTATTGATATCGTTATTTAAGCCGTTGTTATTCTGTTCATCAATGCCGATTGACCAGAGTTGAAAACTAAAAGGAGAGAAATAAACAGAGGTTTTAGGACTCATTTGTGGGCTAATCGCTTCCCCAATTTTTCTAAAAGAGTACTCACTGCCTTTACCAGGATTATCATAGTCCCGGGAATGGAAATAGACAATAGGATTTCTGAATTCGTCAACGATTTCTCTCAGTTGCGTATCGCCAAACCACCAATTAGTAGGCGGAGTAGCGGTACTGTCTCCATCTAAATTAGTATATTTATCTTCTTTAATTTCCAATAAAAATGGTCCGCCTTTATTCTGGTCAGAAAGACAGGCAACCACGGACTCAATACCGTTATTTACTCCGTTAGATGTACCCATATACAAATCAGAAAGGTCAGTTGGCGGGTAATCTCCGTAGACCGCATAATATGCCTCTAAAGAACTACGGATGTTATAAATAAGTGCTCGCGTTGCCTGTTCTTTGGCTTTGCCTTTAGCAGGCAGAAGACCGACTGCTAATACGGTTGCCAGAAAACTAATAATTGCCAGAACTAATAACAACTCCAGTAAAGTAAACCCTCTGTTTTTTATCCGATAGAGCATATAAAATCTCCTTTTCCTTAGTATATAAACACCGACTAACTAAAAAGGTTTTGCTGAATTTATCTCACTTGCAATTATTTCGCCATCTACGAAAATGGTCTCATCTATAATATAAGACATTTTACTTGATGATACAAATAAAAAAATTATTGTCT
>JAGUXD010000066.1 GCA_020062035.1 Candidatus Brocadiia bacterium
AGGTATTGATATTGGTTCTGTAAGTGCTAAGGTTGTCCTTGTTGATGAGACATTACAAATTATAGAGAGCCATTATATCCGCACCCACGGACAGCCGTTTGAGACCGTCCTTGGTATCTTCAAGAATCTCAAATCCCGCCTGGGACGGAGCGAGATAAAACATATCGCGACCACTGGCACAGGCGGTAAAACCCTTTCCTCTATTATTCCTGCTGAATTTGTAAATGAAATCACTGCTCAAGCAAGCGCGACAGGACGATTTTATCCAGCGGTTAAAAGTATTATTGAAATCGGTGGGGAAGACGCTAAAATTATTAAGATAGATTCTTCTTCAGGCAGGACAAAAGTCATTGACTTTGCGACCAATACTGTTTGTGCCGCAGGCACCGGCTCCTTTCTTGACCAGCAGGCATCTCGTTTGGGTATTCTGATAGAAGATGTGGGCAGAGAAGCCCTTAAAAGCAAACGACCCGGAACAATTGCGGCTCGTTGCAGCGTCTTTGCTAAGACCGATATGATTCACCTGCAACAAATCGGAACACCTATTTGCGATATTATTGCCGGTCTATGTTTTGCAATGGCTCGTAATTTTAAGAGTAATATTGCCAGAGGGATTTCCATAGAAAAACCGATAGCTTTTCAAGGTGGGGTTGCGGCAAATCAGGGAATGATTCGTGCATTTAGAGAAGTCCTTGAGTATGAAGAACTGATTGTGCCTGAACTTTTTGCTCTAATGGGTGCAATCGGCTCTTGTATCTCTGTATTAGAACAGAACAACCGTCTTATTAATTCAGAGAATTATTCTATTACTATTCAGGAAATAATAAGCAGATTAGAACATTATCTCTCTCATAGAAAATTACACCTGAAGACATTGTCGCCTTTGAAGAAAGATTACTACTCAATCCAGATTGAACGAGCCCAGATTAAAGACCAGACAGAAAAGATACCTGCGTTTGTGGGAGTTGATGTCGGTTCTATTTCTACTAATGTTGTGGTTATAGACAAAGACAATAATATTCTATCCCGGCGATACTTAATGACTGCAGGAAGACCGATAGAGGCCGTGAGAACCGGACTCTTTGAGGTCGGTACTGAAATCGCTGACAAGGTGGTAATAAAGGGCGCCGGCTCTACTGGTTCAGGAAGACATTTAACCGGCGAATTCTTTGGTGCGGATATTATCAAGAACGAAATCTCTTCTCATGCTAAAGGAGCCATTGTTCTTGATAAGGATGTTGATACTGTTTTTGAGATAGGTGGACAGGATTCCAAATATATTTCTCTGCGCAATGGCGTTGTCATTGATTTTACGATGAATAAGGTCTGTGCCGCAGGAACAGGTTCTTTCCTGGAGGAGCAATCAGAAAAATTAGCCATAAAAATTGATAAAGAGTTTGCGGATTCTGCTTTCTCGTCTTCTTCGCCCTGTTCATTAGGAGAACGATGCACGGTCTTTATGGAATCGCAGTTAAATTACTATAAACAACGAGGTGTTACCAAAAACGACCTCTTGTCTGGACTGGCTTATTCTATTGTGGAAAACTATCTGAATAAAGTCGTAGAGAAGCGAAGGATTGGAGAGCGTATCTTCTTTCAGGGCGGCGTGGCTTATAACCGTGCGGTAAAAAGCGCATTTGAGCAAGTGCTCGGCAAAAAGGTAATCGTCCCACCTCATCACGACATATTAGGCGCAGTTGGAGTTGCTATCCTAGCCAGAGAAGAAATGGCACACGCTCTACGCCCGACACTTTTTAAGGGCTTTGATTTACGAGACATCCAATACGAATCTACCTCATTTGAATGCACCGATTGTCCGAACAACTGCGAGATACATCAGGTTAAGTTCAGTCAGTCAGTTAGCCGGTCGGTCAGTCAGTCGGTTGTCCGGTCAACCGGCAGACCGGCAGACCGGCAGACACTTTATTATGGCTCAAGATGTGGAAAATACGATGATGATCCAGACCACGATGTCCATCCGGAGCGGCAGAGCAATCTTTTTAAGGAACGAGAGAGAGAATTATTAAATTCGCAATTGTCCCAGAGGGACAATTCGCCAATAGCCAGAGTCGGCATTCCCCGTGCCTCTGTATTCTATGACCTTTATCCATTATGGAACACCTTCTTTTCTGAATTGGGTTTAGAGGTGGTGCTGAGTGATAAGACAAATCGCTCTATTATTAAAAATGGTATAGAAAATGTAATAGGCGAGCCGTGCTTTCCCATCAAAACCGCTCACGGCCATATCCTTAATCTCTTAGAAAAAGATATAGATTATCTCTTTTTGCCATTTCAGGTAAATATGCCGGCATTGAGTGAAAAATTTGAACGCTCTTATAATTGTCCCTATATTCAGGCATTGCCGGACACCACAAGAAGCGCAATTAATTATAATAAATATAATGTTAAGATTCTCAGACCAACCTTTTATATGGACCGAGGAAGGAAAGAAATAGAAAAGACCTTAAAGCAAACAGCAAAGAGCATAGAGCATAGGGTAGATGATATAGACCGTGCGATGCAGAAGGCGTTTGAGGCACAGGAACTCTTTGAGACCTTCCAGTCAGAGCGCGGAAAGCAGGTGCTTGAGAAGATTAACCAGCCGTCCTTGGTCCTGATTACCCGTTCATATAACAGTTATGATACCGGTCTTAATCTCAATCTGGTAGAAAAACTTCTCAAGTTAGGGATAATGGTAATTCCCATAGATTTTCTACCGTTAAAGGATGTTGCAGAAGAGATAGAAGAAGTATATCCTTTTATGTACTGGCGCGCGGGGCAGAAGATATTAGCCGCGGCAAGAATCATTGCCAGAACCCCTAACCTTTTTGCGGTCTGCCTTACCAATTTTCAATGCGGGCCTGATTCTTATATAATGAAGTTCTTTGAGAAAGAGATGCATCATAAACCTTATCTTTCATTAGAAATAGATGAACATAGTTCAGATGTTGGGATGCAGACGCGCTGTGAGGCATTCTTAGATACGATAAAAAATATCCCCAGACATTCTCTCGGAATTTACGAGCCGGTGTCTGAGAAGAAAATCACGCCGACGATTTCCTTTTCGTCGTTATCCTCCAGACGTAACGTCGGCGGGAATGGCCTTGTTCTTTATATACCATATATGGACGACCATTCTTTTATTGTTGCCTCAGCGTTTCGTTTTGCGGGTATTAAGGCGTATGCATTAGAGCCCTCAGACGAGCAATCCCTTCTTGTAGGAAGAAAACATACCTCAGGCAGGGAATGTCTGCCGAGTATAATCACGACAGGTGATATCCTGAAGAAAAGTTTTGCGTCTGATTTTGTGCCGAACAAAAGCGCCTTCTTTATGCCTTCTGCCAAAGGTCCCTGCAGGTTCGGTCAATATAATAAACTCCATCGGATGGTCCTTGATGAAATCGGCTTATCAGATGTCGCCTTGATTACCTTTGACCAGACCAATAATTATCATAAGGATATGAAGATGCTCGGTTCTAAACGATTCAAACTAAACCTCTGGTATGGTTTGGTTATTATGGATTTAATCCAGAAACTACTGCGAGAGACAAGACCCTACGAATTGACAAGGGGTGAAACAGATGCGGTTTATCAGGAAACACTTAAGGAATTAGCGTCTTTCATAGAAGCGGGCTCTGACCACAGGATTGAGCAATTCTCCAGCAAGATAATTAATCGTTTTGATTACATCAAGACCGATAAGACGATAGTCAAACCCAAAATCGGCATTATTGGAGAAATCTATGTCAGAAGCAACCCATTCACTAATAATAATGTGGTGAGAATATTAGAAAATTTAGGCGCCGAGGTATCTTTACCGCCTTTTGAGGAATGGCTAGACTATATTGATTATATCAGGGAAGAGGATTATTTACTTAAGAGACAATATTTAAGTTATCTCAAGCAAAAGATAACGGTAGTCATTCAGGAACGAGAGGCGAATAAAATCAGGCGGTCATTTCAGGGACGGCTCAGACATTTCGCATATGAACCAGCGATTTCTGGAACCATCCATTTAGGTGCTAAATATCTTGCCCCTGCCTTAAGAGGCGAGGCAATCCTAAGCATCGGTAGAGCCATAGAATATATTGACCACGGATTTGATGGCATTCTGAATATTATCCCTTTCGGCTGTATGCCCGGCACCATTGTCAATGCGCTCCTCAATCAACTCAAGACCGAGTATAATATCCCTATTTTAACGATGACCTATGATGGGCTCAAGGACCCATCTGAAGAAATGCGATTAGAGGCATTCG
>JAGUXD010000032.1 GCA_020062035.1 Candidatus Brocadiia bacterium
AAGACGGAATAAAAAGGATTGTCTTAGGATTAAAAGAATAATGATTCGCTCCGCGACCTCTGCGTCTCGGCGGTCCCGCTAAAGCGGGATTATACGAGGAGGGATATTACTTTGCACCAAGAAATTGTCTTTACTGGTTTTGGTGGTCAAGGCATTATTTTAGCCGGATATATTTGTGGCAAAGCCGCTAGTATCTACGAGAATTTATATGCGACATTAACGCAAAGTTATGGTCCGGAATCGCGTGGTGGTGCATCCAGCGCCCAATTGATTATATCAGATAAACCAATATACTACCCTCATATCAGTAAAATTGATGTCCTGGTGGCTCTTTCTCCTGAGGGCTATCAACAATATAAAAATAAAATCAATGGCGACTCCAAACCTGTTATAATCGTTGAAAAGGATTTCGTTTCTCTGGATACAGCGGATAAGAATTCCGCTTTCGTCTATCCGATTCCGGCAACAAAATTAGCCGAGGAATTAGGTAAAAGAATGGTTGCCAATATTGTAGTTCTGGGGTTTTTTACCGCAGTAACTAAAATAATCTCGCGCAAATCAATGCAACAAGCCATTAAAGAATCCGTTCCGGCTGGTAGCGAAGAACTCAATTTCAAGGCATTTGAGAAAGGATTTTTTTATGCGTGAAATTAAATCAGACATTATCACAAACACAATCAAACAAATGTGCATTTCTGCGAATTGTGTTATCCCTGATGAGGTAATCTCGCTTCTTACAAAGTCATTAGCACTTGAAGAATCTCCTACTGGCAAGGAGATTATCCAGCAGATCTTAGAAAATGACCGTATTGCCAGAGAAAAAATGGTGCCGATTTGTCAGGATACCGGAACCGCGGTTGTTTTTGTAGAATTAGGTCAGGATGTTAGAATCACTGGTTCTTATCTTTATGACGCTATTAATGAAGGCGTTTGCCAGGGCTACAAACAGGGCTATTTACGAAAATCCATTGTCGCTGACCCATTAAATAGAAAGAACACTCAGGATAATACCCCTGCGGCCATACATCTTGAATTAACTCCAGGCAATAAGATTAAATTTTACCTCCTTCCTAAAGGTGGCGGAAGTGAAAATATGTCTGCTCTTGCGATGTTACCGCCTTCTGCAGGATTGGATGGCGTAAAGAAATTTGTGATAGAGACAATTAAAAAAGCCGGCTCCAATCCCTGTCCGCCTATTATTGTCGGAGTTGGTATTGGAGGGAATTTTGATAACGTGGCGCTCCTAGCCAAGAGAGCACATCTCAGACCTGCTGGAAAACATAATCCTGACCCCTTTTACGCCAGATTAGAAGATGACCTGTTAAATGAGATAAATAATTTAGGTATCGGTCCACAGGGATTAGGAGGCCGATGCACTGCCTTAGCGGTTCATATTGAAGCAGGCCCCTGTCACATCACCGCATTGCCAGTCGCGGTAAATATCAATTGCCATGCGGCAAGATTACGCGAGGTCATTTTATGAAATCATTTGTGGTTCTTCAATTAGGACTCACTCATTATGACAGGGCGCTTTCATTCCAGTTTGAGGTGCTTGAACGGGTCAGGGAATCAAAGGGCAAAAATTCATTCCTGCTTCTCTTGGAGCATTACCCGGTTATTACATTAGGTAAAAACGCTTCTCTTTCTAATATCCTTGTCTCGCCTGATATCCTCAAGAAAAGACAAATAGAAATAAAACAGACCGACCGCGGTGGTGATGTAACCTTTCACGGACCCGGTCAATTAGTTGGCTATCCGATTATGGCGCTTTCTTACCATAAAAAAACAGTCAAGGACTTTATCAGAACAATTGAGCAGACGTTAATTACAGCACTATCTAAATTTGGAGTAAAGGCATACACCAAGGATGGCAAATCCGCAGGTGTCTGGACCGATGAAGGCAAGATTGGCTTTATTGGAATGCGCGTTTCCAGAGGTATCACCTATCACGGTTTCTCCCTGAATATCAATAATGATTTATCTCTGTTTGAACTGATTAATCCATGCGGAATGAAAACCCCGGCAATTACTTCCTTATCAAAGATTATATGTAAAGAGATAGAAGTAAGTGATTTTATCAGGGAATATTTAGATGTTTTCGGCATTGCCTTTGGCGGACAGATATGCAAAACCGATAAAGTTTGGTCCCATGCGGCATCCCCTGAGGGATAACCGTAGATGCACCACATTTACGTATTATGAAACTCAAAGCCCGTGCATGGCTGAGGCGATTTGTTATTCTTCTTGTTCTTCTCTTCGGCACAATTGATATTTACTCTCTTGTTATTGGCTTTTGCCTGATTACCACGGGCATTTTTTTACATATCTGGTCAATTGGCTGCCTTGTTCGCAACAAAGAACTTACCACTTGGGGACCATATCGTTTTGTCCGCCATCCTTTTTATCTTGCTAATTTCCTTATTGATATGGGACTCTGTTCGGCTTCAGTAAATCCTTTTATATTCATTATCTATCTTATCCTGTTTTACTTTATCTATTATTTAAGGATGAAAAAAGAAGAGGCATATCTTATCTCGCTTTTTCCTGCAGAATATCCGCAATATAGAAAACTCGTGCCGAGATTTATCCCGCTCTTATTTAATATGTATCCCAAAACGAACAAGGGGTTTTCGTGCAGAGTGCTTGTTGCTTCTGGCAACGAAATCACGCGGGTCCTACGGCTTTTAATCTATCCTCTGATATTATATTTCCAGTTCAGAAGATTTTCAGCAGGTGTGGTATCTTTGTATTCAGGAAAAACCGATTACATAAGATTGCCTTCTGACATCATAAGTGGTATTATTGATTATCAGGAAATAATTATTATTGTTGTTATTTTAGTGTTATCTATCATCTCGGTATTTGTAAAACATAAAGCGGATAATATATGAGATATGGTTTATTATACACTTTTCTTGTAATCATTGCGGTAATTATCTTAACCCTTATTGTTACTTATCATGGTGCGGATAAGATTATCAATAAAATTTCTATAGTTGGACTGAAAGGGTTTTTTGCCTACTTTTTTCTTTCATTGATTGTGCTTTTTACAACAGTAATCGGCTGGCATCTTATTCTGCATTCTCATGAAATAAGAACCTCTTTTTTGCATACTACTACAGGACAACTAATCGGCTACGCAATAAGTCTAATTACTCCTTCTATGTATATCGGTGGAGAACCGCTTAAAGCCCATTATATTGGCAGTTTATACAACACCTCTAAAACCAAGGTTTTTTCTACTGCGGTCTTTGCCAAATTCCAGGAGTCAGCAAGTTTATTACTATTTATCTATGCAGGAACCCTGGTGATGATTATAGAGGCGCAGGAAATTGAACTGCCTGCCGGTGTCTGGACGGTTTTATTAGTAACGGATATTATTTTAGGGGTCGTTTTTATCTTAGCCATGAGAAGTATAATTCGTAACAGTCCGATTTTTTCGCATATTATGGCCTGGCTTGCCAGAAAAGGAATTCTAACTAAACTTATGGAAAAAATTATACCCGGAATAATTAAAACCGAGGACCTTGTTTCTCGGGCATTCAGACATAACTGGAAAGCAGGCATCATTGCATTTATTTTTAATTTTCTATCTATTGCTTTAGTGGTGATGCGACCTGTAATATTCTTCTATTTCCTCTATCAGAAAAATATATTTTCGCTTACAGAAATAGCCGTGATGTTCACTCTCTCGCAAATATTATTAGTCTTTCAATTTACACCCGGTTGTATCGGGATTTTTGAAGGAGGTCAAATTGGTATTTTCGCAATTATTGGTATTGACGCAGTTGATGCGCTTTCATATCTTTTCATCTATCGTTTTGTTGATTTGCTGCTCGTAGGTGCGGGTATTTATATGGCTATCCATTATAATGTAATAAGATTTGTCTCGGCTCATTTTGAGCCAGTTAATAGTTCTGACCAGATACAAGAGAAAAAATAGTAGCCACAGATTACAGCGAAGCGTCAGATAAAATATTTTTTTCATAAATCTATAAATTCTCTTGACATATAAAAAAATTATATTAAATTGGAGTCAGAGATAAAAGGTAGAAATATGGCAAGGGCAAAAACCTCACATACCAAACCAACGGACACGCAGGTGGGCCACGAAACAGACATATTTGATATAAAGACCCTTTCTAAACCAGCGGTAAGTTCTTCTCCATTAGAAACAATAGAGCCGGACTTTAGTCCGAACGCTTTATTGGTCCTGGAACGTCGCTATCTCAGAAAGGACTCCCAAGGTAAAAATATAGAAACACCTAAGGGTTTATTAGAAAGAGTTGCTCAAAATATCGCATCAGTAGAAAAGGTCTTTAATCCT
>JAGUXD010000148.1 GCA_020062035.1 Candidatus Brocadiia bacterium
GTCTGCTGAATTCAAACCGATGCTTTCCTGGTCGCATTATTGCGAATTATTAAAAACAGATGACCCGCTTGCCCGTTCTTTTTACGAGGAAGAAGCCATCCAGAATAACTGGTCGGTACGCGAATTGGCACGTCAGATTAACTCGTTACTCTTTGAACGACTGTCATTAAGCAAGAATAAGAAGAAGGTATTATCGTTGGCACAAAAGGGGCAGGTAATTACTCAACCTGAGGACGCGGTCAAAGACCCTTATGTCCTGGAGTTCTTGGGCATACCTGAAAAAAGTTATTATACCGAAAATCAGTTAGAGCAGAAACTCATTGACCACCTGCAGGAATTCATTCTGGAATTAGGCAAGGGCTTTACTTTTGTGGCAAGACAGAAACGGATTACGATTGACAACGAACATTATTATATTGACCTGGTTTTCTATCACCGGATTCTCCGATGTCTGATTCTGATAGACCTGAAAATCGGCGTGCTGGCTCATTCGGATGTTGGTCAGATGAACTTCTATCTGAACTATATCAAAGATAAAGAAATGATAGAGAGTGAAAACCCGCCTATTGGTATTATCCTTTGCACCGAGCGAACTAAAGGCAGGGTCTTTGTAGAATACGCTTTAGGTGGTATAACTAATAAGATATTCGTCTCTAAGTATAAACTCTATCTGCCGACCAAGGCACAATTAGAAGCCGAGATTAGGAAAGAAACTGAACGGCTAAAGAGGGATTTGTAAACCTGTGTTCTACCTTACCTGGGCCGTTGCCGGGGCAGTGGTGCTGGTTGTCGGATTCTGGTTGCTGGTATAACCCAGGGGAATTCGGAGGACAGCCTTCCAGAGGAGGGCAGGTATACTGAATAGGGTATCCATGGATTAGGGAATCAGGGACTTCCCTATGAGTCCATTTGTGCCTTTGTGGTGAAATATTTGACTTAAAGACATCCTATAAGGAGTCAAGAAAAAGAGAACACGAATCCCGATAAATCGGGACGAATACGGCCTATTCGTTCTATTCGTGTGACCCACTGGGTCACCCTGTGGGTGATTCGTGTTTATATTTTTCTATACTGTTAATAAGATAAGGAGACAAATATGCTTCAAAATTACCTTTTAACGCTACTTGTTTTTATGCCTCTGGTGGGCATCCCGATTATTCTATCTCTGCCGCCGGATAGGAAGAACACCATCCGATGGGTCTCGGCAATAGTTACTGCTATCCAACTGGCATTGGCAGTATATCTGTATTTCCTGTTTGACCGTGATACCGCAGGTTTTCAGTTAGAAGAAAGATACAACTGGATTCCGGTATTTAATATTGAGTATTATTTAGGTGTTGATGGAATAAGCATCCTGATGGTGCTTTTAACTCCGCTTGTTTGTTTCTTAGCGGTTTTTGGTGCGTGGAATATCAATAAAGGCGTCAAGGGCTTTTATATTCTTTTCCTGCTTCTTGATACCGGTATGATGGGCGTCTTTTGTGCCTTGGACTTTTTCCTATTCTATGTCTTCTGGGAAGTAACGCTTCTGCCGATGTATTTTCTGATAGGAATCTGGGGCGGACCGCGTCGGGAATATGCCGCTATCAAATTCTTCCTCTATACTCTGGCTGGTAGTGTCCTGATGCTTCTGGTAATTCTCTTGTTCTATTTTACAACCACGCCGCATACCTTTTCAATACCTGAACTGATTAAAAATAGTAGCACCTTCAAGGGTGGTTTATGGTTGATTGCATTTATTGGGTTATACATAGCGTTTGCAATCAAGGTGCCGGCCTTTCCGTTTCATACCTGGTTACCAGATGCACATACCGAGGCACCCACATCAATCAGTGTAATCCTGGCTGCTATCTTACTGAAGATGGGGGTGTACGGAATATTACGAATATGCCTGCCGATTCTTCCAGAAGCCGCAGAGAGTTTCTCTTTGGTAATGGCGGTTATTGGAATGATAAATATTGTCTATGGAGCGCTCTGCACAATGGCTCAAAAGGATATGAAACGGATGATTGCCTATTCCAGCATTAGTCATATGGGCTTTTGTTTGTTGGGTATCGCCGCGGCCTCTCGTTTGGGTGCGTCTGCTGATAGTGCCGAGCCCGCCCTGACAGGCGCTACCCTGCAGATGTTTAACCACGGATGCATCAGCGGGATGCTCTTCTTGATTGCTGGTGTAATCTATGATAGGGCACACCATCGTGATATTAATGGCTTCGGCGGATTAGCAACCAGAATGCCGCTGTATGCAGGAATGACCTCATTTGCCTTCTTTGCCTCTATGGGCTTGCCGGGTTTGAGCGGATTTATCTCTGAAATATTGGTCTTCTTAGGTGCTTTTAAGGTGTATACCGCAATTACCATTGCCTCGGTTTCAGGTGTAGTCTTAACCGCTGGATATTTCCTCTGGACTATGCAGAGGATGTTTTTGGGACCGCTTAATCCTAAATATGAGACACTACCTGAGATTAGTTTCAGAGAGATGTTCACGCTCGTTCCATTGGGCTTAATTGTTCTCTGGGTAGGCGTATATCCAATGCCGGTAATTGACCTGATAACTAAATCGCTGGAGAATCTGATTATCATGGTGAAATAAATTATGAACAACATAGAATCGCTCAAATATTTCTTGCCCGAATTGGTCATAGTTGGTGGTGTATTGTTTCTGCTCCTTTTTGATTTAATTACCGCGCGTCGGAGATTGTTACCATACCTGACACTCTGGATATTAGCAGTCGCCTTTTTTGCCTCTGTCCAATTGTTCTTTGCCGTAGTAAAGACCAATCTCTTTGAAGGACTTATTTTGCTTAACGGGTTCACTATATTCTTTAAGTTATTATTCATCACCGCTACTTTCTTCACGGTTTTATTTTCTATTGCGAGGTTACAGAACCGTCATACATTAGAATATTATTCTTTACTTCTTATCACTAATTTAGGGCTGTTTTTACTCACTTCTGCAAATGACTTATTGCTCATCTATATCGGATTGGAAACCGTGAGTATCTCATCATATCTTTTAGTTGCCTCGCATAAGGGAGAAAGAAAGTCATCAGAAGCCGGGCTAAAATATGTAATCTACGGTGCGATTGCATCAGGCATTATGCTCTATGGGATGTCCCTTTTATACGGTCTTTATCAAACGACTGCACTTGACAGATTATTTGTGGTTATTTCAACCGATTATCCTATCGCCCTCTCAACCGCATTATTTATGATATTTGTTGGATTGGTCTATAAGATAGCCGCAGTGCCGTTTCATATGTGGTGTCCTGATGTGTATGAAGGCGCGCCTACAGAGATTACCGCATTCCTGTCAGCGGCACCCAAAGCCGCCGGATTTGCAATTATCTTCCGCTTCTTTAATGGATTACTTCAGCCAGAATTTGTTTACACCGATGTTCCACAATTTGTTTATAACTGGCAACTTATATTAGCA
>JAGUXD010000188.1 GCA_020062035.1 Candidatus Brocadiia bacterium
ATATCTCAAATAACGCAACCTGCATCGCGGTATCGGCGAACTCAAAGTTATATTTAGAAAACTGCACTTCATCTTGATGATGAATATCGCCGTATGTTATACCATCTACCCATTCCAAATCAAAGACCTTATCCTTTTTCTGGATGAACATCGCAATCCGTTCCAGACCATAGGTGAGTTCCAAAGAAACGACATCAACATCAATAGTTCCCATCTTCTGGAAATAGGTGAACTGGGTAATTTCCATTCCATCAATCCAGACCTCCCAGCCGAGGCCTGTCGCGCCTAAAGAAGGTGATTCCCAATCATCCTCAACGAATCTCACATCGTGTTTCTTAAGATTAATACCCAATTTCTCTAAACTCTTCAGGTAGGTTTTCTGGGCATCATCAGGTGCTGGCTTGATGATTACTTGATATTGATAATAATGCTGGAGTCGGTTCGGATTATCGCCGTATCTGCCGTCTGTAGGTCTTCTTGATGGCTCAACATAGGCGACCTTCCAGGGTTCAGGACCCAGTGCCTTCAAGAAAGTAGCCGGGTTAGATGTGCCAGCGCCTTTTTCTATATCATACGGCTGGAAAATTACGCATCCGTAATCCTGCCAGTATTTCTCTAATTTCAGTGTAATTTCTTGAAAAGTCATCAACTTCATTATAGAATATTATTTACATAATGCAATAAAAATTCCATTAAATAAAACGCACCATGAGGACGCAGAGGACAGGGAGAAAATACTTTGTGTCCCTGCGGTGAAAGAAAGGAATTGGTTATGAATATCACAAAAGTAGGTGTTGTAGGCGCAGGCACGATGGGCGCAGGTATCGCTCAGGTTTTTAGTACTTTTAACTTTGATGTGGTTCTGGTGGATATCAAACAGGAATTCATAGACCGTGGAATGAATAATATCTCTAAAAGTTTAGACAAACTCGTGCAAAAGAATATACTCACCCAGGAAAAAGCCAGGTCTTCTTTTCATCGCGTCAAACCATCCCTATCTCTCGCAGACTTCAATTCCTGCCACTTTATCGTTGAGGCGATTATTGAGGATGCCCAGGCAAAAAAGAACCTCTTTAAAGAATTAGATAATACCCTCGCGCCGGAAGTAATCCTTTCAAGCAACACATCATCCATCTCTATCACTGAATTAGGCGCGGCTACCAGAAGACCCCGTCAGGTAATCGGGATGCACTTTATGAACCCTGTTCCATTGATGAAATTAGTTGAGATAGTAAAAGGATTAGAAACAAGTCCCGAGACAGTTGAGGTAGTCAAAACCCTCTGCCAAAAAATAGATAAAACAGGTGTCCTGGTCAACGATTCTCCTGGCTTTATTTCCAATCGTGTGCTTCTACCTATGATAAACGAGGCAATCTATGTCTTGATGGAAGGTGTTGCGACCAGAGAAGCCATTGATGAGGTGATGAAATTAGGGATGAATCATCCAATCGGACCTCTATCTCTGGCTGATTTGATTGGGCTTGATATCTGTTTAGCAATATTAGAGGTCCTACATCAGGGTTTAGGTGAGCCGAAATATCGCCCCTGCCCATTGCTTAAGAAAATGGTTTCGGCAGGTCATCTGGGCAGAAAGACAAAAAAGGGCTTTTACGAATATCAGTAATTGGCTATTTGCTGTTCGCTATTGGCTGTTAGCGAATAGCAAAAAGCGAATAGCAAAAAGCAGATGATGTTTGAATTAAGTGAAGAACAGCGGTTAATAAAAGAGACCGCCAAAAATTTTGCGGACACTACATTAGCACCCGTTGCCAGCCAGATTGACCGAGAGGAAAAAATCCCAACAGAAGTTCTTTCTAAATTATCAGAGTTGGGCTTCTGGGGAATTATGGTGCCTGAAGAATACGGCGGTGCTGGTTTAGATACGCTCGCCCTTGCTTTGGTATTAGAGCAAATCAGTTGTGCCTGTGCCTCTACGAGCGTTACCCTTTCGGTTCATAATTCATTATGTTGTAATGCCTTGACTAAATACGGTAAAGAAGCGCAGAAAAAGAGATACATGCCAAGATTAGCAGGAGGCGAGATTATTGGCGCCTATGCGATGACGGAGCCAGAGGCTGGAAGCGACGCGGCTTCTCTTAAAACCCGCGCTCAATTAGTCGGTAATCACTATATTCTCAATGGTGTAAAATCATTCATCACCTCAGGACCGACTGCGGGTCTTATTGTGGTCTTTGCGAGAACACATCCAGATATTTCTCTAAGAGATAAAGGAATCAGTGCATTCTTGGTAGAGCCCGGATTTGCTGGGGTAACACGCGGTCAAAAAGAGGATAAAATGGGTGTGCGTGGCGCACCTATGTGTGAGATAATATTAGAAGACGCTTATATCCCTAAAGAAAATCTTTTAGCCGGAGAAAATCAGGGTTTTAAGATTGCAATGGATACCCTTGACTGTGGCAGGATTGGGATTGCGGCTCAGTCAGTCGGCATCGCGAGTGCCGCTTTAGATAGCGCTATTAAATATGCCAAAGAACGAAAACAATTCGGTAAGACGCTCTCTGAATTCCAGTCAATCCAATGGAAATTGGCAGAGATGGCAACTGATATAGAAGCGGCTCGGCTTTTGACATATCAAGCCGCAGTGAGGCGTGATAAGAATTTACCATACACCAAAGAGGCCTCTATGGCAAAACTATTCGGCTCTACTATGGCAAATAAAGTAGTAAAAGAATCGTTGCAGATACACGGCGGAATGGGCTATACCAAGGATTTTCCGATAGAGCGATTCTTCAGAGACGCTAAGATTACCGAAATCTACGAGGGCACCTCAGAGGTCCAGCATATCGTTATCAGCAGGTCTATTATATCAAATAGGTGTTTGTAGTTGCCTTTATTTATGAGTCTCGTTAAAGCGGGATGGCCGATAAATCACCTGAGGACAAGATTGGGTTACACATCAAAAACCACTTGTGCTTTGTAGCCAGATTTGGTTTTTTTTATGGATAGGTTATGAAAGGTAACTGCCTTTATTTCTGTTTTAATAAGATGTCTGGTGTGGTTATATGGTTCTGCGAAAATTAACGCCGATAAAGAAATTAGGACTCCTTTTTTCCCTACCTTCTTTACTACAATCTTACGAATCAGATTATTTTCTACGCTAAATTCTCTTAATAATCTATTCAGGAACTCATTAAGTAACTCTTCATAATTAGACGCTTTTACTATGATTGTACGACTAAAAGACGGTTTTATTTTCTTTTTGTCAGTAATAATATCAAAAAGTGCAAGGGCAGAGTTTTCAAATAATTGTTTTATTGTCCCTGCCGATACCTGAATCCCTATATCAGCAGTGTGTTCAATTAACTGATATTTCATCCCGCACATAAATTATAACAACGAAGCATATGCCAGTTAAATCCTGTTGTTTTATTCTTGACCTTGCGATTATAAATTATATTATGTGCGGGATGAAGTCAACATATCTTAGCAGGCAACAATTACAAGAAATAGACCGCATTGCTACTCGGCGATATGGGATATCATCATTACTTCTGATGGAGAATGCTGGTCGGTGTGTGGCTGATGGGACAATAAAATTAGCCCGAGCATTAAAGAAAAAGTCCGCGAATATTATTGTTATCTGTGGTAATGGTAATAATGGTGGAGACGGTTTTGTGGCCGCACGGCATTTATGCAATACCGCCCATAAAATCATTATCTTCTATCTCGGTGAGCTCTCTTCTAATTCAGGTCGTTCCGAGGCAACTGAAATAAATCTTAATATTGTTCGCAAAATAGGAATCCCGATTATTGAATTGCCTTGGCTTTTATGGCGCCGAGGCGACACAAACCATGAACAAAAAGCCAAGTATAAGGCGTCATTATCATTCCTGAAAAATACAGATATTATTCTTGACGCCATTTTCGGTATCGGGTTAGAACGGCAGATTGAAGAACCGTTACGAAGATTCATAGAAGAAATCAATCTCCTGAAAAAGCCCGTTATTGCAGTTGATGTTCCTTCAGGGCTTGATTGTGATACCGGCATTCCTCTGGGCATAGCCGTAAAAGCCACAATGACCGTAACATTTGGCTTTCCGAAAATAGGGTTTCGCAATAAAATATCTAATCAATACACTGGTAAAGTTGTAGTAGCAGATATATCAATTCCTAAATTTGCTTTAAGATGAAAAATCTTATCCTGATTATTAGTTTTATCTGGCTCGGTATAATTGCGATTATCGCACAAACCCTTTGTATAAGAGAATTACTCGTAATGTTCTTCGGTAATGAACTATGTCTTGGTATTATCTTTACAGCATGGCTTGTCGGTATTACGGTTGGCGCTTTTATCGGCTCTTTTATTACAGATAAATTTCAATTCCCTATTCCTTTTTTTTCTGTTTTATTACTTTTAATTACTATTATCTTGCCGCTGGAAGCGTATCTTATCCGTCTTTTTAGATTAATATTAAATATACCTTTAGGCCAACATATCCCATTCTTTGAAACTATTTATATGAGTTTCATACTGGTAATGCCTTTTAGTATTATTGTTGGCATCGCCTTTCCTGTTTCCTGTAAGGTCTATACTCTACTAAAGCAAAAAACCACAGAAACGACCGGCGCAATCCAGATTGGCTGGGTCTATATCTGGGAAGCAATCGGCTCTCTTATTGGCGGTATTGTTTTTACATTTTACCTGGTTGAGAGATTTACTATATTTGAAATTATTTTCGTCTCTAATTTTATCTCTTCAACATTGGGCTTTTTAGTGTTTTTAATCACACCTATTAAACCACTCCGCCTCATTTTATTAACCGGGAAAAAGACATTTCTCATAACGCCTATTCATTCTTTTATTATCTATCTTCTTATTATTCTCGCCAATCTGGTAGTTGCGACTGAGTTAACTACTAAATTGCAAACCCAATCAATCCAGAAACGATGGAACTCTCTGACAGGAGGAGATATTAAGTTGGTCAAATCCACAGACTCCAGATATGGAAATATTGCTATAGGCAAACTGCAAGACCAATACAGTTTAGTGGAAAATGGGAAATTTATCTCGTCTTTTCCTGATGAATATACACATAGCCCTCTGGCACATCTATTCCTGACACAACATCCTTTGCCACAGAATGTTTTACTAATCGGAGGCGGTATTGAAGGAATTATTAAAGAGATGCTCAAATATCCTCTCAAAAACCTTCATTATGTCCAACTTGACCCTAAAATAATAGAAGTACTAACCCCATATCTACCAGTCCAAGACCTGCAGATTATTCATTCTGACCAAAGACTGCATATTCATTATGTAGATGGCAGGCGCTTTATTAAGCAAACAAGAGAACGATTTGACCTGATTATTATTAACCTCCCTGACCCATCTACTGCGATGATAAATCGTTTTTATACTAAAGAATTCTTTCTTGATGCCAAGAATGTTTTGAATAAAGGTGGTGTGCTCATCACCAGGGTATCTTCAGCGGTAAATTATTTTAGCGAGACGATCGGAAACTATGTCGGCTCTGTTTATGACACTTTGTCCTCAGTTTTTGAGTATGTGCTTTGTTTCCCCGGCACTGATGCATATTTCTTTGTTTCTGATACAGAAAATACTGTTACCTTTGATATTAGTATTCTTGACCGGAGGTATCGTGATAGTAAAGTGGATTCCAAATATTTAATCTCGCCCGCCTATTTTGAGATGGTTTTCCCTGAATGGCATATAAAACTTACCAACAAAGCCCTGCAGAACAAAAAGAACAAATACCTTAATACTGATTTACAACCGATTACTTACTTTTTTAATCTTATCCTCTGGGACACGATTACAAAAGAACGGGTTTCTGAAAAGACATTCTTCAAGACGATTGCTAATATTAACTTTCGCTGGTTTATTATTTTCCTCTTGACCGTTCTGGTAATCCGTCTTATTTACATCAGATTAACGCAGAACTACCAACCAGAGCATCAGAGGTTTAATTCTCTTTTATCCATTTTTGTTATCGGGCTATCAGGGTTATCATTAGAACTGATTATCATCTTCGGCTTTCAGAATATCCACGGCTATATCTATCAAGTGATTGGGTTTATGGTCTCATTATTTATGGCCGGTTTAGCGATTGGAGGATTCTTTTCCAACAAAATACTCATAGCGCCACGGTCCACAAACGTCAAAAACCTCTTAAATGCGATAGTGCTCATTCATATCCTTATGCTTCTTGTCTCTTTCTCTCTGCCGTATATCCTATCTATTTTGTCAGGCATCACGTCAGAAAAGGTCTCATTATCCATAATCTTTTCTGTGATGGTTTTTATCGGAATGCTTACTGGAATGGTATATCCACTACTCAGTCAGGTCTATCTTCTCTCAGGGGCCGAGGTCGGAAAAACCGCTGGCCTCATAGATACCCTTGACCACTTAGGCGCCTGTTTAGGTGCATTACTCACAGGCGTTTTTGTCATCCCCATCTTCGGAATAATCAAGACCTGTATCTTAATATCGTTGCTTAATCTATTGGTAATTATCTTTATATCAACCCACCCCGTCCGTACGGGTGCGAAATCTGTGCCCGCCGGGTCTGTACCGACCTTTCGTCCGGGGAGGTCCGCCTCTGGCGGATAATCTGTGGTTATATTTTTCTTGCTTCATATTATAATACCAATTTAATCTTATAAAAAATCCTTGACAGAAAACAGATATTTTGATAAGTTATAAATTAAGGTCTGCTGAAAAATGATTTTATATCTTATCTGACTCAAATTTCATTTTGCCATAACCGATTATCCCTAATATTGCAGATAAGGATTCTCCAAAAACTCTTCTACTACTTCCCCGTCACTAATATTCTTGAAATGCTTGACAATCAATGATCCGTTGACTAATCGGCTACTTTTTGCAGTTTTCTCATTTTCTCTTGCACTTTATCGTATGGAAAACAATTACATCATACCATTTCTATCTGATATTATGCTTGGAGTTTTTCAGTATGCCCTAATTATATTTTATATCTTAGACTTTTCACTTTAGTTGTGTTAATCTGTGGTTGCAATTTCTCTTGATAGATGAGAAATGATTTGATATAAAGATTTAAGTGTTTAATCCATTAAAACGACTTTATTTATGGGTGTTATCCTGGGCAGATTCTTCTTTCGGAGGGCTGGCCCTTTTCTTCATTGCCATTGCTGAATCATCATTCTTTCCCATCCCGCCAGATGTCCTTCTGATTGCATTAGGTATCTCTCGTCCCACAAAGGTCTTTCAATATGCCCTTATCTCGTCTGTTGGCTCTGTCCTTGGAGGGATAATAGGTTATTTTATTGGATATGCCTTTTACGAGACGATTGGAGAGGTGATAATCAATTTTTATAATGCACAGGAGTATTTTAATGCCATTGCGCTAAAATATCAGGACAACGCCTTTTTAGCGATTGCGATTGCCGGCTTTACACCAATCCCTTATAAGGTATTTACTATCAGTGCAGGATTTTGCAGGATTGACCTGGCAATATTTATTATTGCGTCAATATTAAGCAGGTCAGCACGGTTTTTTTTAGTGGCAGGAATCCTGCGATTGGGTGGAGAAAGGGCAAAACAATCTGTTGACCGCTACTTTAATCTTCTTACGATTATTTTTGCAATCCTCCTGGTAGCGGGCTTTTTACTAATAAAGTGGTTATCCCGCTAAAGCGGGATAAAAAAGCCCGGCAATGACCTACTTTCCCGCCAGAGATATTTCCAGCAGTATCATCGGCCCCAAGGGCTTAACGACCGTATTCGGAATGGGAACGGGTGTTTCACCTTGAGAATTGTATCACCGGGCATATTATTAAATCCCAAATACAAAATTCCAATAATACTAAATTTGGTAGTATTTGATTTTTGGATTTAGGATTTTGTCTAAAAAGTCCTCTGGATAAAAAGTGGTCAAGTCGCACGACCGATTAGTATCCCTTGGCTGAAACCCTTACAGGTCTTACACCTGGGACCTATCAAACTCGTAGTCTACGAGTGGTCTTAGTTTCCCTGGTGTTGCCACCAGAGAAAGGGAGGTCTAATCTTGAGAGGGGCTTCCCACTTAGATGCTTTCAGCGGTTATCCCCCCGGACATAGATACCCAGCGATTGCCCCTAGCGGGACAACTGGTACACCAGAGGTCCGTCCATCCTGATCCTCTCGTACTAAGGACAGCGTCTCTCAAACCTCCTGCGCCCACACTAGATAGGGACCGACCTGGCTCACGCCGGTCTGAACCCAGCTCACGTACCGCTTTAATCGGCGAACAGCCGAACCCTTGGGACCTTCTTCAGCCCCAGGATGCGATGAGCCGACATCGAGGTGCCAAACGGCGTCGTCGATATGGACTCTTGGACGCCATAAGCCTGTTATCCCCGGAGTACCTTTTATCTGATGAGCGATGGCCCTTCCATACGGAACCACCGGATCATTAGGCCCTGCTTTCACACCGGCTCGACTTATAAGTCTTGCCGTCAAGCACCCTTATACCCTTACGCTCATTGTGCGGTTGCCAAGCGCACTGAGGGTGCCTTTGGACTCCTCCGTTACTCTTTTGGAGGAAACCGCCCCAGTTAAACTGCCCACCTCACACTGTTTCCCTGCCTGCACAGCAGGGATTAGGATTCCAACCTAACCAGAGTGGTATTTCACTGTTGACTCTGCTCCCGCCGGAACGGGAACTTCACAGTCTCCCACCTATTCTACGCAGGTTAGACAAAAACCCAATATGAGGCTACAGTAAAGGTTCACGGGGTCTTTCCGTCTTAGTGCGGGCAGGCGGTATCTTCACCGCCGCTGCAATTTCGCCGAGTCCCTCGTTGAGACACCGGCCAAGTGATTACGCTATTCATGCGCGTCGGAACTTACCCGACAAGGAACTTCGCTACCTTAGGACCGTCATAGTTACGGCCGCCTTTTACTGGGGCTTCGGTTAGGAGCTGCCTCCCGCCTTACAGCGGGAATGACCCCACCCCTTAACCTTCCAGCACTGGGCAAGCGTCGGTCTGTATACAGCGTCTTACGGCTTCGCACAGACCTGTGTTTTTGCTAAACAGTTCCCCGGCCCGCTTTACTGAGATCCCGAAATGCTTCGCCCGGTAAACGGACTGACAAATCAGGACACACCTTGTCCCGAAGTTACGGTGCCATTTTGCCTAGTTCCTTAACGAGGGGTCTCTCGAGCGCCTTAGGATTCTCTCCTCGCCTACCTGTGTTGGTTTTGGTACGGTTACCTCATATATTCCTGAACGAAGATTTTCTCGTGAGTATGGCGTCAGTTACTTCGTTCCGCCGAGGCGAAACATCCCCTATTCCTCTCAGAGTTAACGAAACCACGGATTTACCTATGGCTTCCTCCTACAGGATAGGCCCTCTGGTTCTAATCAGAAGGATAACCTAGCCTTCTCCTCCCCTCCGTTTAGGTCTTTGTCATATATAAGATAGTTGCCGAATATTAACGGCATTCCCATCAGTTACGCCTTTCGGCCTCACCTTAGGGGCCGACTAACCCTGGGCGGAGTTACCTTCCCCAGGAAACTTTAGGCTTTCGGCGTTCCGACTTCTCATCGGAATTTTCACGCTACTTATGTCCGGATAATCACTTCTAAACAGTCCATAGTATCTTACAACACTACTTCGCTCCGTTTAGAACGCTCCCCTACCACTCCCCGAAGTAAATTCGGGGGATCCACGGCTTCGGCAACAGGCTTAGGCCCGATAATTTTCGGTGCAAAAATGCTCGGCCAGTAAGCTGTTACGCACTTTTTAAATGGTGGCTGCTTCTAAGCCAACATCCTGGCTGTCTTAGCATCTTTACTTCCTTTTACACTTAGCCTGTTTTAGGGACCTTAGCCAGTGGTCTGGGCTGTTTCCCTCTTGACTATGAAGCTTATTCCCCACAGTCTGACTCCCGTGCTTTTTGACAGCGGTATTCGGAGTTTGGTTGGATTAGGTAGCCTGGTGGGCCCCTTAAATCCATTCAGTGTCTCTACCCCCGCTGTTGAACACACGAGGCTAGCCCCAAAGCTATTTCGGGGAGAACCAGCTATTAGCCAGTTTGATTAGCCTTTTACTCCTACCCTCAGATCACGGGATCACTTTTCAACGTAATACCCTAACGGACCTCCACCTCGATATTATCGGGGCTTCATCCTGCCCAAGGGTAGATCACTGGCTTTCGGGTTTACAGCGATAAACTTAACGCCCTTTTAAGACTCGGTTTCCCTACGCCTTCCCCCGATGTAATCGGGGTTAAGCTTGCTTATCACAATAACTCCCGGACTCATTATGCAAAAGGCACGCCGTTATCCCATTCCGACTTGCGTCGGAACAAGACTCCGACAGTTTGTAGGCGACATAGTTTCAGGTTCTATTTCACTCCCCTCCCGGGGTTCTTTTCACCGTTCGCTCGCGCTACTTGTTCACTATCGGTTATCAGAAAGTGTTTAGCCTTATCCCATGGTCGGGACAGATTCACGCCCGTTTTCCCGTGGCGGGCGTTACTTGGGAAAACATCCAGAAAAGGACCTATCTTTTTACCTACGGGACTCTCACCCTTTATAGTCCGCTGTTCCAAGACGATTCGGCTAAGATAGACCTTTGTAACTTTTCCTCCCGTCCGTACACGGGAACAGATGTCTCCCGCAACCTCGTATAAGCAACGGATACGGCCTTTAACACTTATACGATTTAGGCTATTTCCCGTTCGCTCGCCGCTACTGAGGAAATAAATGTCTTTTTCTTTTCCCGCAGGTACTGAGATGTTTCACTTCCCTGCGTTTGCTGTCCGACGTTACGTCGGACTGTTCCGATTCAACATCGGAACGGGTTGCCCCATTCGGAAATCCTCGGCTCAAAGTCTGCGTGGCGACTCCCCGAGGCTTATCGCAGCCTGCCACGTCCTTCATCGCCTTCTGATACCAAGGCATTCACTATGCGCCCTTAGTAGCTTGACCACTTTTTATCCTAAGGACTTTTTTCTTAGGCACTTACTTATTTGTCAAAGAACAACTTAACTTTATAATATAACACAACTAAAAATCCCTGTCAAGTATTTGCAGAAAAAATCCTATAAAAATTATTATATGGACTCGACCGGATTCGAACCGGTGACCTCCTGGTTGCAAACCAGGCGTTCTCCCAATTGAACTACGAGCCCTTATTCCCTCACCGCAGAGACGCCGAGAACGTAGAGAATCCCGCTTCAGCGGGATAATTATTTTCCTCTTCTCGGCGACCTCTGCGTCTTGGCAGTGAATATTTAAATGGGCGTGGACAGACTCGAACTGTCGACCACACGCTTATCAAGCGTGTGCTCTAACCAACTGAGCTACACGCCCCGTTTAGAGAAAACGGCAAAAAAAAAGACATACCAAGGAGACGAGGAAGATAAGATTTAGCGAAAAGAATTTTGTCACCTTAGAAAGGAGGTGATCCAGCCGCAGATTCCCCTACGGCTACCTTGTTACGACTTAGCCCTCCTCACGCGTTTTACCTTGGGTGTCGCCATCTCCGACTTGCGTCGGGGTTAAGCAAACAACTTCAGGTACCCCGCGCTTGGCTGGCTTGACGGGCGGTGTGTACAAGGCTCGGGAACATATTCACCGCGGCGTGGCTGATCCGCGATTACTAGCGATTCCAACTTCACGAGGGCGAATTGCAGCCCCCGATCTGAACTGGGGCCGGCTTTTTGGGATTGGCTCCACCTTACGGTTTGGCAACCCTCTATACCGACCATTGTAGCACGTGTGTGGCCCAGGGCATAAGGGCCATGATGACTTGACGTCATCCCCACCTTCCTCCCCGTTACCGAGGCAGTCCCTTTAGATAGTCACAACTTTCGTTGGAACAACTAAAAGCAAGGGTTTCGCTCGTTAAAGGACTTAACCTGACACCTCACGGCACGAGCTGACGACAGCCATGCAACACCTGTACTGGCTTCCCCTTACGGGGCTCGTTATCCTTTCGGACTTCTACTACCAGCATGTCAAACCCTGGTAAGGTTCTTCGCGTTGCATCGAATTGAACCACATGCTCCACCGCTTGTGCGAGCCCCCGTCAATTCCTTTGAGTTTTAGCCTTGCGGCCGTACTCCCCAGGCGGGATACTTAATGCGTTAGCTACCTCACATCCATCATAATCAGGACACGAGTAGTATCCATCGTTTACGGCTAGGACTACCAGGGTATCTAATCCTGTTTGCTCCCCTAGCTTTCGCACCTCAGCGTCAGTGATGAGCCAGAGAGACGCCTTCGCCTCCGGTATTCTTGTAGATATCAACGCATTTCACCGCTCCACCTACAATTCTACTCTCCTCTCTCATACTCCAAGTTAGGCAATATTAGATGCCGTTCCTCAGGTAAGCTGAGGGCTTTCACATCTAATTTACCTGACCGCCTACGTGCTCTTTACGCCCAGTCAATCCGAACAACGTTTGCATCCTCCGTCTTACCGCCGCTGCTGGCACGGAGTTAGCGGATGCTTCCTCTGAGGGTTAAGTCAGTCCACCGATATTTCACCTGTGGAGTTTCGTCCCCTCTGACAGGAGTTTACAACCCGAAGGCCTTCATCCTCCACGCGGCGTCGCTGTGTCACCCTTTCGGGCATTGCACAATATTCCCTACTGCTGCCTCCC
>JAGUXD010000097.1 GCA_020062035.1 Candidatus Brocadiia bacterium
GTCAAAGACCAATGGGAAGCAACACAGATTTATGAGAGTTTAGCACTGGCTTCTTAAAACTATTTTCGCAAGAGTTCAGTTTTTAGACAGCCTGGAATGGTTTGATAAAGATAGTTTTTCTTCAGGAAATATGCAGGTTACAGGTCAATTTTGACCAATTTTTAGAGGTTTTTTAACAAATATCAGGTAATGTTCGCCGACGAACATTAGCGGGGTTTAGGATTTAGACCTTGAACTTCATCAGAAACTCGGCATTGGATTTGGTCTTGGAGATATTTTCCAGAAGCCAGGTCATAATCTCAGTGGGGTTTTTCTTTTCGCCCAGAAGTCCTTTTCTCAAGAGCCAGATTCTTTTGAGTTCTTCAGGGTCAAGGAGTAATTCTTCTTTACGTGTGCCTGAGCGGGTAACATCTATTGCCGGAAAGATTCTTCGGTCCGCTAATTGTCTATCAAGGTGTATTTCCATATTGCCTGTGCCCTTGAACTCCTCAAAGATAACCTCATCCATTCTGCTACCTGTATCAACAAGAGCCGTTGCGATAATGGTAAGCGAGCCGTTTTCCTCAATTTTACGCGCACCACCGAAGAATTTCTTTGGTCCCTGTAAAGCCGTAGAATCAATACCACCTGAGAGGACTCTACCACTGTGAGGTGCTTCGGTGTTGTATGCCCTGCCTAAACGGGTGATGGAATCCAATAAAATCACGACATCTTTTCCATATTCTACTAATCTCTTGGCTTTGTTAGAGACCATCTCTGCGACCTGGATGTGTCGGCTTGCCGGCTCATCAAAGCAGGAAGAAATAACCTCGCCTTTTACAGAACGTTGCATATCGGTTACTTCTTCGGGTCTCTCGTCAATCAATAAAACAATAAGATATACCTCGGGATGATTTGTGGCGATACTATTGGCTATTTTCTGCAGTATCATTGTTTTACCGGTTCTGGGAGCCGCAACGATTAGACCGCGTTGTCCTTTCCCTATTGGACTAACCAGGTCCATAATTCGCATAGAAATCTCATCAGATGATGTTTCAAGCAGCAATCGTTCATTAGGATGCAGGGGAGTGAGGTCTTCAAAAACGACCTGTCCAGACCTACTTTCTGGGTCTTCGTGATTTACGGCTTCTACTTTAAGAAGCGCGAAATACTTCTCGCCTTCTTTAGGCGGTCTGATTTGACCGGTAATCACCAGACCTGTTTTCATTCCGAATCTTTTGATTTGTGAAGGCGAGACATAGATATCATCCGGAGAAGGGAGGTAATTGTAATCAGGCGAACGGAGGAATCCAAAACCTTCTGGAAGTACTTCTAAAACACCTTCGCCGATTGCCAGACCATTTTGACTGGCGCGGTCTTTGAGAACCCTGAATATTAAATCCTGTTTTTTAAGGCCACTATAATCACTCACGCCTTCTTTTTTAGCCAGTTGCACGAGTTCTGAGATGGTCATTTTCTGGAGTTTAGTAAGGTATAACTCCGATTTTTTTACCCTTTCATATTTTTCGTTGATATCGCTAGGGTTTGGGTCTTTTGGCTGTTCTTCCTTTTTCTGCAGGGTGTTTTCCATCTCTTCCGGCTCACTCTTTTTTTCTCTGAAGGTTCTTGGCATAATTTTACCTCACTTTCGTTCCCTCACGTCTGCCCAGAGGGGAATTCGTTGGGTTATAATAAATTCTTTGTAATAATATTTTTACCTGTTCTCTTGTTTTTTGGGCAGAGAGGTTGTTATTGATAACAAAATTGGACAGGGCTTGTTTTTTACGAATAGCCATTTGATATTTCTCTCTTTTACGCATTTCTTGATAGGTCCATTTTCTGGAATCTGCGAGTCGTTCCAGCCGTAGTTTATAAGGTGTATTAATAAATAATATATAATCACAAAGTTTATCTAAATTGGTTTCTAATAAAAGAGGCGCATCAATAATGATTATCTGTTCCTCATTAAGTTTCCTTAAGCGGTTAAATTGGCGATAGATTTCCTTTTTAATGAAAGGATGGGTCAAGCGATTAAGTCGTTTGATATTGTCTGTGTTAGCGAACGATAATCTTGCTATACTCCTGCGATTGATTTGTCCATCTTTTATCGGTCCCTCTTTGTCCGCATCAGGTGGATGAACGGGATTGTCATACCATTTTAATAAAGAATGGCTTACAGATGGATGGTTAATTATTTTATGAGCGATTTTATCTGCGTCAATTATTTTCGCTCCAAATTCCTTAAATAGTTTCGCGACAAAGGTCTTCCCGCTACCAATTCCGCCGGTCAGGCCGATTACGATGGGTTTTTTCCACATTAACGTATTAAAGAAATGCTTGTATTCCCACTGGGATTATTTTATCTTTACACTCTTGGGGTCGTATTTTTGGGGGTCTATCTCTTTTTGGGCTTCCTCCTGGATTTCTGGAATAATTATATTCCCCACAATAAACGATTTGTAGATAAGTTTTTGGGCAAATGTAAAAGCGTTAATATTTTTTAAGTTACCGATACTCACATCACTTAAGAATAATCGGGGGTCATTGATTTTTCTTGTGCTCTGATAGATGAGGTTAATCGCAGAACATCCCCAGATTAAATCTTCTTCTATGCCGCAGTAATCTTTAATCCAGTTATTAACCTGTGGTTTATTAGTAGAGATAAAAAGAGCGGCTTCTTTTAAGCCAGTTATGAGACGCAAGATTGCTTTAGGCTCTCGTAGCCATAATTCCTTTGAACATAGAACAAAACCATAGCGATGGGAATCATATATCGCCCGGCATATCTGCTGTGGGCGTGGGCGAAGGTATGATTCTACCAGAGGGTCAGTTTCTACAATAGCACTTATTTGTCCATTTTTTAAGTCATCTAACTTCTGTTGACCTTCTAAATTAACTAACTGGATGTCAGCGACATCAATGGCTTCTCGTTTAAGCCATTCTAAAAGTGCCTGATGCTCTACACTATTAAAAGTAAGAGCAATCTTTTCACCTTTCAATTCATTGATTTTCTCTATTGGCGAATCAGTTAAAACCATTAAAGCAATTCGTCCTAAAGAACCCAGATTGGATATGACAACACCATTAAAATCAACTCCTAAAGCAAGAATTACCTGAAAGTCAGAGAGAAATCCAATATCAGCAGTTTTATTGATTAATGCGGTTCTGACATCCGTCTCGTTATCTAAAGCAGTTATTATGGCTGAGAGATAATTTTTCTCTAATATATTTGTCTTTGACAATGCCTCACCAAAATGATTAAGAATTAAGCCCTTTTGGGGAAAAGCGATTTTCAGGTCAACTACTGCTGGCGCCACAATGGGCGGAGGTGGAGGGGATTCTATCGGGCCAGTCTGACCACTTTGAGACGGTGGATCCTTGGGCTGGATAGCAATTATTACACCGATTACTACTACGAGAGCCA